>JAFUKI010000065.1 GCA_017467815.1 Clostridia bacterium | reverse complement strand
GAACCATCCGTCCTCTGTAAAAACCTCTGCAGTCGCTTCGGCATTCTTATAATATCCCAGCATCACGCAATCGCCTTTTACAAGGATCTCGCCGTCATCAATTTTTGCGGTCATACAGGAGATCGGTTTTCCCACGGAGCCAAGCCTGTTTCCTCTGGGGTAATTGCTCGCAACAAGCGGTGCGCATTCCGTAAGACCGTATCCCTGGAACATGTTTACGCCAAATTCGGTGAAGGCTTCCGCAACATCCTGACGAAGTGCCGCACCGCCGACAACAATACTTGTCAGATTCCCGCCGAATTTATCAAGCAGGCTTTTGTACAGCTTTCTTCGAACATCGATTCCGAAAATACTGCATATTCGGCTGATTCTTTTTGCGAATGCAATTTTTCTTTGATTCGCGCCCGAAGCGATACCATCCATGACTTTCTTGTAAAATGCTTCTGCAATCGCGGGAACGACAAGAATAAAACCGGGTTTGAACCGATTCATATTGGCTGCAATATTTTCAAGCCGGTCATTGATACAGATGGTTACACCCCGATACAGCATTCCAAGGTGACCGATGGTCAGCTCATAAGTATGGTGGATCGGCAGAACGGACATTGCGACCGGTTCACAGTGCGTTTTATCAAGGATGTTCAAGCTGTAATAATCCGATATATTGGCGCATAGGTTCTTCTGGCTGATCATGACACCCTTGCTGACACCTGTTGTGCCGGAGGTAAAGAGTATCTCTGCCATAACTTCCGGATCAATGTTCGGAAGCGAAACTTCCTCTGTCCGTAAAATTTCATCAAAGCATTCATCCGCAAAACAAATTACTTTTGTTATCTGAGAATTGTTCTGTCTGATGGCTTCGGATAAATGCACAAATTCCTCGGAAACGAATACGGTATCCACATCACCCATTTCCAGAATGTTCAGTATCTCTTTTGAAGAAAGCATTTTGTCCACGGGGACAACAACGTTGGCGCTGCACAGTATGCCGAGAAACGTCGTTACCCAAGGATAGGAGGTTGACCCTATGATGGCAATATGTTTGCCTAAGCAACCGTTCTTTACCAACAATGAAGCAACAGCGTGTATATCTTTTGCTAATTCTGCGAATGTTTTGTCGATGATCGAATCATCGGCAAGATATCGGTATGCGATTCTGCCTCCGTATTCCATTTTGATTCTCTTTACGAATATTTGTAAATCATTCAGATTTTCCACCATGTGATTTATCCTTTCCATCATGTGTGTATTTTGGCTCACAACGATACAAGCGTTGAGATTAAGTAATTTGCTGTAACCGAGGTGTAGAAGAAAGCATCTATCACATGATCTCTTTTCAATTGCGTGACTTTGCGTGCTATCTCCGGGGCTGCAGTATCATCACATAGGATTACAAACTTACATTCCGGATTACTACTGCGCAAATTATGAATTTCGTTCAATCTCTGGTTCAAGGTTGTGCCGGGAAGATAGGAAATTTCCATCAGATAAATATCCGCATCCATTAAATCGAATGGCTGTGTTATGCTTTTGGCAGAATCCGGCGAAATACGATCAACTACAAATTCTCCACATTCTTTTATAGTACGAATAACGGCTTCGGACAGAAGTTCGTTTTTGATACTGACAAGAACTTTCTTCACATGCACTCCTCCTTTCTGAAGAAGCTCCATTCAAATCCTTATATATTTTATCATTACAGCAGATTATCCACATCGTACTTTCGTGCATAAAAAAGAAGTACCGTCGATTTGACAGTACTTCTTGCAATATTTGGAATTATTCGGTTTCTTTATCAATAATGATCAATCCGCAGTCTCTGGCACGAACGGCAAGTTCCGTTCGATTTCGAAACCCGGTCGTGTCACGCATGGACTGAATATGTCCTTTTACGGTTCGCAGAGACATATACAATTTTTCCGCAATTGCCGCATCACTTTCACCGGCTACGACCTCACGAAGAACCTCAAGCTCACGAGCCGTCAATTCATCGCTGGTGATGTATCCGAACTGCAGCGGCGGTGTGGATTCCGGATAAATGCTTTCTCCCGCAAGCGTTCGCTCCATAACGTTGAGGATGCTCTCCGCCGTTTCGGTTTTATACCAGAAGCTGTCCACCCCGGCTTTTCGTGCGCGTTCAATGAAGCTGCATTCCGGCTGACCGGTGATAATGATTATTTTGGTCTGCGGGAAATTTTGTTTGATCTTTTCGGCTGCATCGATTCCGTTGGCGTACAGCGAAGTACAGACATCCATCAAGATCAGATCTACTCTGGTTGTCCGACAGCAGAATTCCGCAAACGCCGCACTTTCTACGGAGGGAACCAGCTCATATTGACCGCTTTGTTTGACATATAACTCCAAAAGCTGTCGATCCATAGGAGCGTCTTCTACAATCAGAACTCGTGTCATATGCGTTCAGTCCCTCCTTTCGGCATGGAAATGGTAAGGCTGTATTCGGGATGACAGTCAATCTGCATACTGCCTCCGGCAGTCTCTGCTTTACGCCGCAGAGAACCGAGTCCGCCGCCTTCCGTGACCTGAGTTTCCGGCATTTTCCCATCATTTTGGAAGCAAATTCGATATGTATCCGCCGTTTCGGTAAGGCTGATATGCAGTTTTTTGGCATCTGCATGACGTACCGCATTGGTCAGCGCTTCGGTTGCTGCTTCGAGGAACAGTTTTTCGACATCCTTTTGTTCTGGCATTTGTCCTGTGACTTCTACGGAAATTCCGAATGCATCTGCTGTCTGAATCAGCGTCTGCAGCGTGAACCGTTCCGCATTTTCGACGATATTCTGCCGCAGAAGCGCAATACTGTGTTTCCATGCTTCGACGGGAATGGCTTTGTTTTCATTGTTATCCAGCAGATAACTGCGGGTGGCAAGAAGTGTCTGTCCCAGTTCACTGTGAATGCCGATTTTCGTTTCCAGTCGTTCACGGGTACGGGTCAGCACTTCAACATCTGTTTCATATACCTTGAGTCTCTGATACAGTTCCTCAAGGGCAATATTTTTCTGTTCCAATTCTTCCGCAAGGTTGTGAAGCTGCGTGATGTCAGCGGCTGTGATCTGAAACATATCCGGCAGTTGTGTCCGTGAGAAACTCCAGACCGTTCCATCGGACAGACGGAACCTTGGTTGACTGTCTGTTGACAACCGCATGATATCCGGCTGTATGGATCCTCCGCAGAGGTCATCCCACACAAGGGCAGCATTTTGCAGATCGCGTCCCAATATGATATGACAAAGATGATTCATACGATGATTGACCAGCATGACTCTGCCGTTTTCGGCATAGAAGCAAAGACCGGTCGGGAGATGGTCAATGCTTTCCTTGATGGAGGAACGGTCGGGGACAGTTCTGCGAAGATGTGCTTCACGGAAGGTAACGTATGTAAGAAGCACAGCCGCTGCGGCGAAAAGAAAAATCGTGAACAGGATCGGCTTCTCACAAAGCCAGCGGACGGCAGCCCTATGATCCAATCCAGATTTCTGACTCCGGGCATCGGCAGAATACAGCACAAACATACTTCCGCTGATCAGGACGGACAGAAATGTCGGTACGATCAATACCGGTGACTTTTTTCTGAGCGAGGCGGAAAGCATATATATGCTGATACACAGAAGCATATACAGTCCAAATCTGATCACGGCTTTCAGCAGAAAAGAAAGCGCATCATAGGTCATCATTTGCCGTCACCTCCTTCAGGAATATCAAGATCTATGACGATATCTTCTTCCTGAACGGTATAGGTAAAACGACCGTAACGCAGGCAAAGATCATCCAGTTCAGCGTCTGCAATGCTGCTTGTGCATCCAAGCTGAAGATTCATTTTCAGTGCTCCGTCTTTACATAAAATACGCACCATCACCGCGGTGATCCGGTCAAGCAGCTTTTCCACCAGGTTTTCATAGAAGTCGTAGGCGGAAATGATAGATGCAAGCTGAATATCACCTTCGCACTTTGCGTCAAGCATTACGGAAACCGAAGCGAGCCGGAGATTGTCCAGAGATTCACGGATACAATACTCGAACTCACGCGCCTGAACGAACTCACTTTCCTCACCGAGCATCAACAGATTAATGCGCCGCTTTACATAGGAACCGATCACACACATCTGTACCATGGAGTTGTGTACCGTCAGAGGCTCGGAAGCCTGTTCAAGCAGGGATTCAAGCTTCTCAATCTGCGGTGCCACTTCTTCGATGATTTGATCGTACAAGTGGCTTTTTTCCTCAAGCTGTGCCTGCTGCTCCTTCAGCTTTAGTTCTGCCTGCAGCAGTTCGTTCTTTCTGCCAAGCTTCTGCTGCGCATCACACAGACAGTTCGTCAGAGCGTCAAGCTCCGTTACATCATCCTGCCACAGCACGAAACCTGCCTTTATCGGCTTTGCGTGCAGAATAATATTGCCATTTTTTACAGGCTGTTCGCCGATCTTTTTCATCTCATCCTTCGATAAAGGAATGGCTGATGAAGAAGTAAAGCAAGGATAATAGTCGCGGTCTACGATCTGTGCCGCAACCGTTGACGCATGAAACATCTTATGGTAATTCGTATTGGAGGAAATTAACCCGCTCTGTATGGCGCTTTCCAGAAGAAGTGCAATGATCAGACAGTCCACAACAGTCAGATCAACATCCCGTATGATGCGTAAGCAGTATAGTGTCCAGAAAATCACAGCACCGCCCATAATGATGACAGGCAGTTTCTGCATTTTTTTACTTCCGGGAACACGGGATTTTTTCAGCAGCATAACAACTATGTAGATGCCGCCGAGCACAAACCATGCCATCGCCGCAAAATAGATCGGACCGTAACCGTATGTGAAATCGAACTGATCGATTCCCTGTGGGAAGGAGAATGCCAGCTGATGCAGATCGTTTGTAAAGATGCCGATCAGAATTGCGAATGCGGGAATATAAAGTGCATACAGACGACGGTGATTCCGATATTCCTCCGGTTTTCCCATATAGTCAATGATGAATACGCCAAGCAGCGGAATCAGGATCATGGGGATATAATAGCTGTACCAGAGATACCGCCCAAACCAATAAGTACGATCGGGGATGAAGTTCCATTTGAGTACTTTGGCGGTCAGCCAGAAAATCATCAGTACGCTGACGGAAACGAGACAGCGGCGTACCCGCACGTTAATAATCCTTTGCTGCAAAGATGCGCCCCATCCGATAAGCAACGAAATATGAATTACATTTCGGATTGTCCACAGCAATGCCTTGATCACGTTGTTAGTGGTCATACTGTCAAAATCATCAATAAAATACGCCACCGTGAGCAGTGCAGATACGCCGATAACATACTTGACCCAGCGATAGTCTTGCTTCAAATTATCCATCTCCCCTCCAACAGAGTATTTGATATAAGAAATACTCATAATAGTCCATCAAACATTATAACATTCCAGTAAAACCCACACATCGTACTTTCGTGTAAAAATTTGAAACAACTTAGTTCGTCCTTCAGATTTTGCGTACCAAAAGGAAGTTCAGTACGATACACAATGGCTACTGGACTTTCCTTTATATTTTCTGAGGAAAAGTGTCAAACTGCATTTTTACAGTTTGGGTACCATTTTCGAGGAAAATATGCGGGTGTCCAGAGGGGGGCGGGTATTCG
>JAFUKI010000064.1 GCA_017467815.1 Clostridia bacterium | reverse complement strand
TGCGCGCTCCTGCGTGAATGACGGGGCTGGCTTTCGGGAACCCTGTCGGCAGAGGGGGAGTTCTCATACAGTCTCTCTTCCCTCAAAAAGAATCCGCAGCTGATTCGACACCATGTCCCAGTTTCGGCAAACTACTGTCCAGTGATTCACGATATTCTGCGACGCAAGATACAACATTTTCCGCAGGGAGTCATCGTTCGTAAACGACGGCTTGTTTTTCGTGATCTTCCGGAACTGTCGGTTCAGTCCTTCGATGATATTGGTCGTATATATGATCTTCCTAACCTCTGCAGGATATGCAAAAAACGTGGAAAGAATATCCCAGTTCTCCTCCCAGCTTCTCACACAGCTGGGATACGTTTTTACCCATTTGTCCCGGAACTCTGTCATGCCCTGCATAGCTTCATCTTCGTTCACAGCGCCGTAAATCTTCTTCAGATCCGCCATCACCTCCTTCATGTCCTTCCAGTTTACATATTTTGTAGAGGAACGGATCTGATGGATGATGCACCGCTGGATCTGCGACTTCGGGAATGCTGCGTTTATCGCTTCTCTGAAACCGGTCAGACCATCCACACAGAAGACATAAACATCCTGAATTCCGCGGTTTTTGAGGTCGTTCATCACAGACAGCCAGAATTTGGCACTTTCGTTTTCACCGATCCATACACCCAGAATATCCTTGTGTCCGTCCATTCCGATCCCCAGAACCACATAGGCAGCTTTGGTGATATACCGGTGATCTTCTTTCACCTTGTAGTGGATCGCATCCATGAAGATGAACGGATAGACACTTTCCAGAGGTCGGTTCTGCCATGCGTTCACTTCCGGTGTGACCTTTTCCACGATTTTGCTCACCAGTCCGTCGGAAATTTCCACATCATACAGATTCTTGATCTGTTCGGAGATATCCCGCTGACTCATCCCGCAGGCATACAGGGCGAGGATTTTTTCTTCCATGCCGTCGGCATTCCGGCTGTATTTGCTGATGATTTTCGGCTCATATTCGCCATTCCGGTCGCGGGGGATTTTGACGTCGACTTCGCCGAGCTGCGTTTTTACGGTCTTTTTCGAGTAACCGTTGCGGTAGTTTTTGCCTTTGCAGGATTCTGTATTTTCCGACGCGTGTCCGCTTTTTTCGTAGCCCAGCGTTTCCTCCAGTTCGGCTTCCATCACCTGCTGGAGCACGTCACTGAACAGGTCTTTCATGCTGTTCAGGATCTCCGTAGTGCTGGTGAAGTGCTGGCTGTTGACGAAATCTTTCAGTAATTCTTTGCTTACTTTTTCCATAAAAAATACTTCCTTTCAGATGTTGCTCATGCTTTGAGTTTTGTCTGATTGGAAGTATTTATTCAGTCTTTACACAAAATTTTCGGCGGTCTCCTACCGAGATTTATTGTTTACTAAAAATCAAATTCCTTCTGTCAGAAATTGTACATGTGTAAGTATCGAGATTCTCTTTCGTGAAATGATTGATCTGCTCAGACAACACCGCGTACCTCACTCTCTAAAATATTGAAATGCAGAAATTCCGGGATTGCATCCTGCATGGCTTGTTCTTTCGCAAGATCATTCTTTGCTGCAGCACACATAACAAGAACCCCTGACGGATACAACGACTCTTCCAGTTTGCATCTGCGGATATCATCATAGTTGGTACACAGCGGTACATCATTCAATCGGCTCAGATAATCCAGCATTGCAAGAAGGTAGAAACTTTCTCCGTACCATTCACGGTTATAGTAGGAACGGATTTCATCCTTTTCGAGCGTTTCGATCATGAATCCGATATCGCCCAGTTCTTTGACTCTGTGACAGATCTGGCTCTTGAACAGTTCAAAAGCACTGCGCTTATTGATGCACGGTTCTAGAAGCGTTTCCATGCTTACACCTCATTTAATTCGTCATTTCTCCAACATCCATTTCATGCACCACGACATCCAAATTACAGCCTAAACCCTATTGCAAAAATCGGCGACATCCAAATCGCAACCTAAACCCTGCCTAATTCCATTTCGTTCACTCAAAGGCGAGTGCATGAAATAAACAAGCCGTGTCAAACTGAACGTATTCCGGCTTCCACAATTCCGTCGCAGTGCACAGAAACTTACCCCTTTTTTGACATCAATACTATCGTCTCGACGTGTGTATCGTTGTCCAAACTGATTTCCATATCTTCCTCTATGATCGGCAGCTTGAATTTGATGGACTTTAACCATTGTCCGTTGGGCTTGCGTTCCTCAAAGATATGGATTTCGGAGATCAGCGACTCCATAAGCTGACGGCGATCCGCATCATCCATTACGGCGTACAGCTTGTCAAAGTAAATCAATACCTTGTAGATATTATCGGCAGTCAACTTTTCCGCTTCGATTGCCGTTTTCTTTGCTCTTGCTTCGATTAGCAGAGACTCCGTATCCTCGATCTTATCATACATCTTGTAAAGGCGATCATCAAGGTCTGCCTTGCGTTTGATGTAGTGTTTATCATCGGGGTCAAGGCTGTCAATTTCCTCAATCAGTCTGGACTTGATGGAATAGCTCTGGCGAAGCTGTTTTTCGTAGTTGGCGATCTCCTGCTCGATAGCGGAGTTATCCACCTTCATGCTGATTTTTTGCTGCATCAAGGCGGCAAACTTCGAATTGCTCACCAGCTTGGTGATAACCTCTGCCACAGCGGTTTCCAATAGTTCTTCATGGATCTGCTTCTTGTAATCACATTTATGTCCACGGGTCATAGTGCGGTGCTTGCAGCCGTAGTAGTAAAAATCCTTGTATTTCGTACCGTCTGCCTTGTGCTTGACACTTTTGTTACCGTACATTCCTGCTCCGCAGATCGGACATTTGAGCAAGCCTGTCAGCAGATGCACCTTGTTATCCTTGCCGTGATTAAACTTTTCGTACTTCTTTGCCTGGGCAACCAATTTCACCTGTGCGTCATGCCAGAGTTCTTCGGAAACAAGGGCTTCATGCAGACCATCGACCAGCAGATAGTTGTCCTGTTCGACAAGGCGATAATCGTTTCTTGTTCCATGCACCTTTTCCGTTCTGCGTCTGCCATAGGCGATTTTGCCGCAGTAAACAGGATTTTTTAATATCCTGCGGATAAGAGCCGCATCAAACAGGGGATTCTTGCCGTTATGCCGTTGGATTTTTCCGATACCGTGATTGGCGAGGTATCGTGCAAGCCCGTTTGCGCCCATGTC
>JAFUKI010000063.1 GCA_017467815.1 Clostridia bacterium | reverse complement strand
ACGATGCCGACAAAGTACGAAGCTGCCTGATCCGTGCGGGACTTGGCGACAAGCTGAATGCGCTTGACAACGATCCCGAAGCGAGAGAAAAAGACGCACTGAAGCGCGCTGTCGGCAGAGAATACGACAATGAAGGCATCGACTTCTCCGGCGGTGAGATGCAGAAAATCGCCCTTGCCCGTGCGCTGTACAAGGATGCGCCGTTTGTGATTCTCGATGAACCGACAGCCGCACTTGACCCGATCGCGGAAGCTGCGGTTTATGAGAACTTCAATATTCTGGTAAAGGACAAAACGGCAGTATTCATCAGCCACAGATTGTCAAGCTGCCGGTTCTGTGATTCTATTGCGGTGTTCGATCACGGCGAACTGATACAGGAAGGTTCCCATGATACGCTGGTGTCGGATGAAAACGGCAAGTATTATGAACTCTGGAACGCACAGGCACAGTATTACGTAAATTGATGGTATTCAGACAAAACACGATACTGAAGTGCAGAGCCAGCTTTCCCATTCATTGAAATGGAGAAGCTGGCTCTTTCGCTTTATTCTGCGGATTCTTCGGTTATACAAAGAATGCGGACGGTGACCGTGCCCGACGAAGCCGAAGTGGTGAAGCGGATTTATCGGGAGTACCTCGAAGGTTCCAGCATCGAGCGTGACGGAATCCTCACCGGTGCAAGCAAACCGAGATGGCACCCATCAGCAGTATTACGTGGAGGATCACCACGAAGCAATCATTCCGAAAGACCTGTTGTACGACAGTTGACGGAGATGCGCAGGGTTGAGAGGATGAAAATAAATAGGGACGGAAAACGAAAATTGTTCGCAGCAAGATATCTGTGTCACACCTTTGCAGAGAGGCATATCCTATAGTATATCTCATCGAAAGGAGGTGAGAGAATGAGCTTATGGAATTTCAATAATAAAAACAAAAAGCGTCACGAGAATGTCAATCAGAATTACCGTCAGAATGATTGCGACGACGATAAACGTGATTGTGACTGCGGCTGTCAAAAAGATTCCTGCGAGGACGAACGTCCCTGTGACTTTGACTGTTCAAAGTGTCCTCCGGGACCTCCGGGTCCTGCCGGTCCGCAAGGTCCGATGTGTCCGAGAGGCTTTACCGGAGCACCGGGTCCTCAGGGTCCCGCTGGTGAAGTTGGTCCTATTGGTCCTCAGGGGCCTGTAGGTGAAACCGGTCCTGTTGGTCCGCAGGGGCCTGTCGGCGAAACCGGTCCCGCTGGTCCGCAGGGTCCTGTTGGCGAAACTGGTCCTATTGGTCCGCAGGGTCCTGTAGGTGAAACTGGTCCCGCTGGTCCTCAGGGGCCTGTCGGTGGTGTGCTGAATTTTGCAGATTTTTATGCATTGATGCCGCCCGATAATGCAGCTACAGTGGCTCCCGGAACAGATGTCAGCTTCCCGCAGGACGGCCCGAACAGCGGATCGGATATTTCCAGAACCGGGCCGGATTCATTTAATCTGGCACAGATCGGAACCTATCAGATTCTGTTTGAGGTCAGTGTGGATGAAGCAGGCCAGCTGATCCTGACCCTGAACGGCGAGGATCTGGCATACACGGTGTTCGGCAGAGCTACCGGTGCTTCGCAGATCGTGGGTATGGCGATTGTCACAACCACGGTTACGGACTCGATTCTGACGGTCCGGAATCCTGCCGGCAATGCGGCTGCGCTTACCGTTACACCGCTTGCAGGCGGTACACGTCCTGTTTCTGCGCATCTCGTCATTACGCAGATCGGCTGATTTTCCGCTGACAAACTGAATTTTACAGCCAAAGGCACATCTCATTTTTTTGAAATGTGCCTTTGCTGTGATGTTACAGAAACTTTATATACGAAAAAGAATTGGAAGTGTTATCATGACAAAAGGAATTGATGTATCCGTTCACCAGGGGGATATTGACTGGAAAAAGGTAAAATCCGATGCCGTGGAATTTGCCATCCTCCGTGCCGGTTATGGCTGGGCACTTTCACAGAAAGACGCGCAATTCGAGAAGAACTACGCAGGCTGCAAATCAAACGGCATTCCGGCGGGAGCCTATTGGTACAGCTACGCACTGTCGGTTGACGAAGCAAAAAAGGAAGCCGAAGTCTGCATGAAGTCTGTGGAAAATAAAGTGTTTGAGTATCCGATCTATTTTGATATCGAAAACAAAACACAGCTTGCCTTAGCGGAAGATCAGCTGCAAAAAATCACGGCTGCGTTCTGCGATGAACTTGAGGCTGCCGGTTACTGGGTTGGCATATACAGCTACAAGTCCTTTCTGGAAGCCAACTTCACGCCGGAAATGCTGAATCGCTACGCTGTGTGGGTTGCTCATACAGGCGTGACGCAGACCAACTTCAGATATCCGCATGGGATATGGCAGTACAGTCATACCGGAAAGATTGCCGGCATTAACGGAAGCGTCGATCTGAACTACGGATATATCGACTATCCCCGGTTGGTGAAAGCATCCGGACGAAACGGATTTTCAAAAAACGAGCAGGAGCAATCGATCACGCATACTGTTGTGAAGAATGATTCTCTCTGGGCTATTGCCAGCCGATATCTTGGAGATGGCAGCAGGTACCCGGAGATAAAAGCACTCAACAATCTGACATCGGATACGATTTATTCCGGGCAGATTCTGAAAATACCGGAAAAATAAACAACGGATTCAGGGTTCTGTTGTTTTTGCGATAAACAAGCCGCAGCTAAGAGGTTTTCTTAACTACGGCTTGTGGTTACGTCGGGGACCTTCGATCTCCATACGGACAATGAACCCCAGTACGACGCGCAGGCAGTGCGGATTTTCCTGTATGACAAGGGCAACTACATCAAAATGAAAAATCAGATCGTCTGCGCGGTTCTGGCTGCCGAAATGACGACCACCGGCTACCATCACTACGCCATTGATGTGGCGAAATCTTATGAAACGGAGGAACGCATACGCATTGAGTAAGGCGAAAATCGGAGGGATTTCCAGCGCACGCCCGAAATTGTTCACGCAATTTTCAAAGTTAAGGAGGAATTTTAAGAATGGCAGCAATTGGATTGGATATGCTGTATTTTTCCAAAATCACCGAGGACGAAGACGGCAACGAAACCTATGCTGCACCTGAGAAACCGGCGAAGGCGATCTCAGCTGAACTTTCGGTCGAACTGGTCGAAGCAATTCTGTACGCCGATGACGGTATCGCGGAGATCGTGAAGGAGTTCGGCAACGGCACACTGTCTCTCGCCATCGACGACATCGGCTCGGCTGTCGCATCTGTTCTCACCGGCGTGACCATCGGATAATCACGGAGAAATTCTTCACAGAATACAGTTTCATTGATTTTCTTTCCGTCAAAACACGCCGGACACTCAAGGGCGAGGTCTGCATCATCTCTTCGCTCATAGCGCACATCCTCCTTTTTCTTTCTTGCGGTGTAGTCTTGCAGGAACGTGATCTTGCCGTCCTTCATCAGCTCGTCCACCACGGCAGCACGTTCTTCCGGATCACCCACGGTCAGCACATCTGCCATATATTCAATATGACAGTGCATCTGCAACGCTTCCACGAAACGGTCATCCAGAGCATCGTCCGGTGTTTTCGGAGCATACCGCACTTTCCAATCTTCCAGCAGATGCAAATAATCCGTCAGCACCCGGAAACACAGCATTTCGTCCTCCCGGAACCGGCGGATATGGGGATGTTTCGGCTTATAAGGAGCTGCCACAGACTGTCCCGGCTCGGTGCTGATGCGGAAAATATATTAAGCCCAAAACAAAAGATTGATGCCAGGGGATATGGATGCGCTGAACAGTAGAAAATACAAAACCGCTGCAACTTCCATCCTGTTCGGGGATGAAAACCACAGCGGTTTCCTGTATGCCATAAGATAAATCTCAATTTTATCTCATAGCATCCTTCATGGATTTCACATACTCACCTATGTGTTTCGGTGCGTCCTTTCCATACTTTTCAAGTAACTTTATAATAGCCGAACCAACAATTGCACCGTCAGAAATCTCTGCCATTCTCCTTGCCTGCTCCGGCGTAGAGACACCAAATCCAATCGCACAAGGCACATCGGTATTTTCTCTTACTACCTTCACAATAGAAGTAAGGTCTGTCTTGATTTCGCTTCTTGTACCCGTTACACCAAGACTGGAAACGATATATAAGAAACCTTCCGCTTCTCTTGCAATCATAGCAATGCGGTTTTCAGATGTGGGGGCAATCAGTGACACTAAATCAACACCATATTTGTGACACAGCGGCAAAAATTCTTCTTTTTCCTCAAACGGCAGATCGGGCAGGATAAGTCCGTCAATTTCAATATCTCGACAAGTCGAAATGAATTTTTCTGCACCATAGGAGAACACCACATTGGCATAGGTCATAAAAACCATTGGCACTTTTACATTGCGGCGAAGTCCTTTGACGAAGGCAAATATTTTATCTGTCGTAACACCTCCGTTCAGTGCCCTGATGTTTGCTCCCTGAATAACAGGACCTTCGGCGGTGGGATCGGAGAATGGGATGCCAAGCTCGATGAGGTCGGCACCGTTTTCTACAGCGGCACGGACAGCGGCGGCTGTGGTTTCCAGATCAGGATCACCGCAAGTGATAAAGGCGATGAAAGCCTTTCCGTTTTCAAACGCTTTTTT
>JAFUKI010000062.1 GCA_017467815.1 Clostridia bacterium | reverse complement strand
TTTTTCCCCGCGGAAACCGATGACTGCACAAACTGCGGGATCTGCGGCGCGTCCTGCCCGACCGGTGCCATCGGCGATACACCGGATAAGATCGATTCCGAGCGATGCATCAAATGTATGCGCTGTGCAGCAGTATGTCCAACCGGCTCACGGAAGCTGGATGAGAAGATTCACGCGGCTTTACGGGAACGTCTTGCGGCAGTCTGCGAAACAAGGAAAGCGAATGAGCTGTTTTTGTGATGGATGGCTCAGAGGAAAGATAATGATTATCGAACTTGCGAAAGGGAAGGAAAAACAGAAAATTGCAAAGCTCGACCGCCATATTCCGTCCCCGCGTTTGGGAGAGTGCATTGGGAACGGTCGGGTTTATGTGTTAAAAGACGATTCCGTCAAAAACGGCGGACAGAATCACCGCTTGAAGGATCCGATAGTCGGAGTCCTTCGCTACAGCCTTTTCTGGCAGACAATTCCATTCCTGGATCTTCTGTATATTGACGAGTCCTATCGCCGCATGGGATATGGAACGAAAATGATGCGTGAATGGGAAAACGACATGGCGAGGTGCGGATATCAATATGTGATGACGAGTACCCAAGCGGACGAAGATGCGTGGCGGTTTTATGAAAAACTCGGTTATCAAAGAGTCGGGGGATTCTTTCCGCCCGAACAGGAAGCCGAGGAGTGGATGTATTCGAAACAGCTCGGTGAGGTATCGGAGTAATAACAATTTGTAAACAATCCTTCCGCCTGCTTGCATTTGCGGCAAAAACAGGTTATAATAGTATAACAATTAAACAGACGGGAGCTTGAAGTGGATTTTCTGCAGACAGGCTGAGAGGAAGGTGTGACCTTCGACCGCGCGGTTTCATGAAAATATGAAACACAACCTGATTTGGATAATGCCAACGTAGGGATACTGATTTTGCGATCGGAATTGAAATACGGTATGCGGAAGCTTCCCAATCGGCGGCTTCCGCTTTGTTTTTTGTGAAAAAGAAAAACTGAATAACGGGGAGCTTGAAGCAGAAATTTCTGCAGACAGGCTGAGAGGAAGGTATGACCTTCGACCCGCCAAAGTTCATGGAAACCATGAATTTAACCTGATTTGGATAATGCCAACGTAGGGATACCTGAGACACAAGTATTTTAACGGAAGTTACCCGGATCGGGCGGCTTCCGTTTTTCGTTATGTCAGAAAGGATGTGAAAATAGTGGTGAAAATCAACGGCGCGGAACTGGAAATCGCCGGAAAGACGCTGGCGGAATACCTTGCCGGTACGAAGTATGATCCGAAACGAATCGCGGTTGAACGAAACGGTGGGATCGTACCGAAAGCGAAGTACGCTGAAACTGTACTTTGCGACGGCGACAGCATTGAAATCGTCAGCTTTGTGGGAGGTGGCTGAGTGATACCGACAAAAGAACAATGGATAAAGGCGCTGACAGATCGTCACGGCGAAGAACTGCAGAACGCCTTTTCATCAGCAAAGGTCGCTGTATGCGGTCTTGGGGGTATCGGCTCAAATATCGCAATTTTGCTTGCACGAACCGGAATTGGCAGGCTGATCCTGATCGACTTTGACCGTGTGGACATTACCAACCTGCACCGCCAACAGTACAAGGCGAGTCAGATCGGTATGTATAAGACGGATGTACTTGCGGATAACCTTCGTGAAATTGCACCATATATCGAACTTGAATCGCATACCGAGCGCATTACCGAGGACAACGCCGCAGAACTTCTGCAAGGTGCGGACATTATCTGCGAAGCCTTTGACGATGCCGAAACCAAAGCAATGCTGACGGATATTGTACTGTCGGAACTGCCCGACAAATACCTCGTCGCCGCATCGGGCATGGCAGGTATGGGGGCGGCAAACAGCATCCGCACGCGTAGAATCACAAACCGGTTTTATCTATGCGGCGATGAAATCAGCGATGTAGGAGACGGAATCGGACTTGTCGCCCCCCGCGTCGCACTATGCGCGGCACATCAGGCACATACAGTGCTTCGTATTATAGCTAAAAAATTGGAAGTATGAGAAAGAAGGACATTACAATGAACAACGACAAACTTACCATCGGCGGGCACGAATTTAACTCCCGTTTCATCCTCGGCTCGGGCAAATATTCCATGAAGCTGATCGAAGCGGCGGTAAGGGATGCCGGTGCGGAGATCATCACCCTCGCCGTCCGCCGTGCAAACACCAGTGAACGGGAAAATATCCTCGACTACATTCCCGACGGAATTACACTTCTCCCCAACACATCGGGTGCAAGAAACGCGGAAGAAGCAGTTCGTATCGCAAGACTTGCAAGAGAACTGGGCTGCGGTAACTTCGTGAAAATCGAAATTATGCGAGACTCCAAATATCTTCTCCCGGACAACGTGGAAACTATCAAGGCAACAGAAATCCTTGCAAACGAAGGTTTTGTGGTGATGCCGTATATGTATCCCGATCTGAACACCGCCCGTGACCTTGTGAACGCAGGTGCGGCAAGCGTTATGCCCCTTGCATCTCCCATCGGTTCGAACAAAGGACTTGCCACCCGTGAATTCATTCAGATCCTCATTGATGAAATTGACCTGCCCATCATCGTCGATGCAGGTATCGGCAGACCTTCCCAGGCGTGTGAAGCAATGGAAATGGGTGCGGCGGCAATTATGGCAAATACCGCACTTGCAACCGCAGGTGACCTTCCCATGATGGCGTCGGCATTCAGGCAGGCAATCGAAGCAGGGCGCAAAGCATATCTTTCGGGACTTGGCAGAGTTCTCACCCGTGGAGCATCGGCATCCGATCCCTTGACAGGCTTCCTCAGAGATTGAGGTGAACATAATGGAAAACCAATTCTTTGTAGATTCGGAGCATCTGTCCCCCGAAGCGCTTGCGAAAAAGCACCGCATCGAGTCCGATCCTTCAAGCCGCAAGAACCACATGGAATATCTGCCCGGTATGGAGATCATCGAGTCGGACATTTGCTCGCAGGTAATAGCGCAGATGAACGCATACGATTATTCAAAATATTCGGCAAGAGATGTTCGTGCCGCCTTGGAACATTCCACTTGTTCCATCGAGGATTTCAAGGCACTGCTGTCGCCCGCCGCTGAACCGTTCCTTGAACAAATGGCAGAGCGTGCAAGACTGGAAACAAGCAAGCATTTCGGAAACACCGTCTATCTGTTCACGCCGCTTTACATAGCCAACTACTGCGAGAATTACTGCGTATACTGCGGCTTCAACTGCTACAACCACATCAACCGTATGAAGCTCTCTATGGAGCAGATCGAAAAGGAAATGCAGGTCATCGCCAACAGCGGCATGGAGGAAATTCTCATCCTTACGGGCGAGAGCCGGGCGCAGAGTGGTGTCGAATATATCGGCGAAGCCTGCAAGCTGGCGAGACAGTATTTCCGCATGGTAGGACTTGAGATCTATCCCGTCAATACCGATGAATACCGCTATCTCCACGAGTGCGGTGCAGACTATGTGACTGTGTTCCAGGAAACCTACGATTCAGACAAATACGAACAGCTTCATCTTCTCGGACACAAGCGTGTATGGCCGTATCTCTTTGATGCGCAGGAAAGAGCAGTGCGCGGCGGTATGAGAGGCTCTGCATTTTCGGCGCTTCTCGGATTATACGACTTTCGTAAGGATGCTCTTGCAAGCGCACTCCATGTCTATTATTTGCAGAGAAAATATCCCCACGCCGAGATGTCACTGTCCTGTCCACGACTTCGCCCGATCATCAACAACGACAAGATAAATCCCCTTGACGTTCACGAAAAGCAGCTTTGCCAGATCATCTGTGCTTACCGCATTTTCCTGCCGTTTGTGGGAATCACCGTGTCCTCCCGTGAGAGTGCGGAGTTCAGAAACGGCATCGTGAAAATTGCCGCAACAAAGGTTTCGGCTGGTGTTTCCACAGGCATAGGCGACCACGACAGTAAATACAACGGCAAGGAGACCGATGAGATTCAAGGCGACGAGCAGTTTGAGATTGACGATAACCGCAGTCTTGACAAGATGTACCGTGACATCGAGAGCGAAGGACTTCAGCCGGTGCTGAACGATTATCTCTACGTATAAGGAGACGAAAATGAAAAACTTTGATACAACACTATATTTTATCACCGACTCCACGGGATTGGAT
>JAFUKI010000061.1 GCA_017467815.1 Clostridia bacterium | reverse complement strand
GACGGTCCTCTCCAGCAGACCCGTGAGCACGTTCTGCTCGCTCGTCAGGTTGGCGTTCCCGCAATGGTCGTCTTCATGAACAAGTGCGATATCGTCGATGACGAAGAACTGCTCGACCTCGTCGAAATGGAAATCCGTGACCTTCTCTCCGAATATGAATTCCCGGGCGACGATATTCCGATCATCCGCGGTTCTGCAAGAGAAGCTCTTCTCTCCGATAACAAGGACGTTTCCGCTCCTGAATATGCTTGCATCATGGAACTCATGAACGCAGTTGACGAATATATCCCCACTCCTCCGAGATCTGAAGATGACCCCTTCCTCATGCCTGTCGAGGACGTCTTCTCCATCTCCGGCCGTGGTACTGTTGCTACCGGTCGTGTTGAACGTGGTGTTCTGAAGCTGAACGAAACTGTTGAAATCGTTGGTCTCTCCGAAGAAAAGAAGACCACCGTTATCACCGGTATCGAAATGTTCCACAAGCTCATGGATTCCGCTGAAGCTGGTGACAACATCGGTGCTCTGCTCCGTGGTATCCAGAAGAACGAAATCGAACGCGGCCAGGTCCTCTGCAAGCCCGGCACCATCCAGCCCCACACCGATTTCGCAGCACAGGTTTACGTTCTGACTGAAAAGGAAGGCGGCCGTTCCAAGCCCTTCTTCTCTGGCTACAGACCTCAGTTCTACTTCAGAACGACCGACGTTACCGGTTCTATCGAACTTCCTGCTGACGTCGAAATGTGCCGCCCCGGCGACAACGTCGTTATGAACGTTTCCCTCATCACCCCCATCGCTATCGAAAAGGGTCTCCGCCTCGCTATCCGTGAAGGTGGCCGTACCGTCGGTTCCGGTGTCGTTGTTGAAATCGTTAAGTAATTAACCATTCATACAAAAGGAAAAAGCGTGAATTTATTCACGCTTTTTCTTCCATATAATCAAAATTTGATATCTTTGGGGCGTGGTGTAATTCCACACTGGCAGCAGAGTTTCAGCGGAGCTGAAACTCAAAGAAAATAACTTCGTTATTTTCTTTCCGGATATAAATGGTATAAAAAAATGCCAAACGATCCGGTACAGTCTGCGAACACATGAGAAATCATGTGCCGAAAAGGTGAAATTCCTTTACCAACGGTTACAGTCCGGATGAGAAAAGATGGAGAATTCAACGGTCGGAGACAGGAATGTTTTCCGTATGTTGTGAATCTGATTTTATCGGAAAGTCCCATGATGGAGCATCATGGGACTTTTTTGGTTATCCAAAGATGTCTGCAGGTAAGGTATTACCGGAAAGGCATATTTATGAAATACGCAAAGAAAATCAATTACATCGCAAAAATCGCTGTTCTGTCCGCAATCGCAATGGTTCTGATGCTGTTTGAAATGCCGCTGGCATTCATCGCGCCGACGTTTTACGAAATGGACTTTTCTGAGGTTGTCGTTCTTATCGGCAGCTTTGCACTCGGCCCGGTTGCAGGTGTTGTGATTGAGCTGATTAAGAATCTGCTGAACATTCTTCTGACCGGCTCATCGACTGCATATGTCGGCGAATTTGCAAACTTTGTAACCGGCTGCTCTTACGTTCTTCCCGCTGCATTGTTTTATGCACACCGGAAGACGAAGAAAAATGCGGTTATCGGCATCATCGTCGGAACGCTGAGTCTTGCGATTGTCGGCGGTATGATAAATTACTTCATCATGGTGCCGATGTATGCGAAGCTGTATATCCCGATGGAAACGATTATCGGTATGGCGAGTGCCATCATTCCGGCGGTCGATTCTCTGTTCAAGATGATTCTGTTCTGCGTGGTGCCGTTCAATCTCATCAAGGGTATTCTGTGCGGAACGATTACTTTCCTTGTGTATAAAAAAATCGCAGTTCTTCTCAAAGGCAAACAAACGGAATAAGACATTGCTGTCTTAAAAAGAAAACGGTCTGCAGATCCGGGAGCAAAATCAAGCGCTCCCTCTGCAGACCGTTTGATTGATACAGGGCAAACGATGCCGATGCGGGTGTTATGCGTTTATAAACTGAGAAACTTCATAATTCGTTTTGTTTATGATGTACATCGCGGACAGAACCATATGCGCAGCAATTCCACAGTGACCGCAGATCAGATACCCTCTGCCGGACGAGGGGTTTTTAGCAAGAAATTCAATGATGCGGTTTTCCGTGAACAGCAGAAGCAGTTCATTCAGACGCGATAATTCGATCCCCGTTGTTTCACAAAGCTCCTGTTTGGGGGTCGGTTTGTCACAATGCAGCGCAAGAATCAGCTTCTGGCCGTCTTCGCTGCATAGCTCCTGCATCAGATGGACCGTATCCGGACCGAAAGGCGTGAGAGTACGGAGCAGGGACGACTGTACGACGGATACAATGCCGTCGTCATCCCATATCTTTGTTCCGAAAGAGCCGATGATACGCAGATTTCCGCGCGTTTTGCTTTCCTCCTGCTTTTGTCTGTTGCCGATCTCTGCAAAATAGATACCCTTCCACATTTTCCATAGATCTTCACCGAGCTCCTGTCGGAGATGTTGTTTGTATCGGTCACTGTTTGCAGCAGTCCAGAAATATTCGGTACCGAGCTGTTCGATTTTTCCTGCTACCGTTTCGATGTCTCCGCTGGATTGTGTCTCCAGCAGGACATCGGCGGAAATTTTGTAGACGTCGCTGATCGCTTTCAGATTGAAGCAGTCGGGGAGACAGTCGCCGGACTCCCATTTGGAGATTGCCTGTGCGGAAATGCCGATTTTCTCTGCGGCTTCTTCCTGTGTCATACCGAGCTTTTTCCTGTGATTGCGCAGCTTTTCGCCGAATTTCTTTTGATCTAACATAATCAATTATCCTCCAGAATGATTCGAGATAGCTATCCGGTGTATATATTATAACACGAATAGATTCAACTTGCAATCGTAAGATCATGGAGTTTTGCATCGCCAACTCAACCTGAAGTAGAAAAAGCCTCCCTCATCGAGGGAGGTGGCGCGCCGGAGGCGTGACGGAGGGAGTACATCTGCGCGGCAGCTGCGTTGATTTCCTGTAGAATCACGGTGACCCGTGGGAGAGATCGAAAGGGTTTCCCATGGCGGGAAACCCGGCAAATTGCAGCAATTTGTTAGAATAAGTCCTGCGCCCACGACTTGTATAACGGATCCATGGGCATGGCTCTCCCAAAGCAATTTGCTGAGTTAATTTCCTGTAGAATCAGCATAAAAAAAGCAAGAGCAATAAGCTCTTGCTTTTTTATGGTGACCCGTGGGAGAATCGAACTCCCGATGTCGCCGTGAGAGGGCGAAGTCTTAACCTCTTGACCAACGGGCCTTACCTGAGAACATATATATTATACCACACATTTGCGGAAAATGCAATAGGTTTTTGAAAATTTTCAAAAATATTTTTCGCCGGAATTTGTTGTTCCGGAAATTTCCGGGAATCTGTTTACAAGCCGGGGAAGATATGTTATAATAATACTACAATCCTGCTGTGCCGATGTGCAGCAGAAATTCCGTATACTTTCAGGAGGATATAACAATGGCAAATTTTGCAATGCTCGGTAAGTGGCACGTTCATGCACCCGGATATGCGCGGGAAGCAATCAGCTTCGGAGGTACCTGCAAGGCTGTGTGGGATCCCGACTATGAAGTCGCTAAGGCATGGGCTGCAGAGCTCGGCTGTGACGCTGTGGAGTGTCTGGACTGCCTGCTGGCGCGTGAGGACATCGACTCCGTTATCGTCGGTACCCCCACCTCCATGCACCACGAGGTCATTATGAAGGCCGCACGCGCAAAGAAGCACATCTTCACCGAGAAGACGCTCGCGCCGACTGTCGCAGAGTGTGAAGAAATCGCAGCGGCTGTCCGTGAGGCAGGTGTTCTGTTTGAAATTTCCTATCCGCACCGCACATGGCCGCCGGTTCTGTACGCAAAGCAGATCATCGAATCCGGTATCCTTGGCAAGATCTCCATCGGTCGTTTCCGCAACGCACACGGCGGCGCATCCGGAAACTGGCTGCCTGCTTACTGGTATGAAAAGAAGGATGCCTGCGGCGGCGCTATGATGGACCTTGGCTGCCATCCGATGTATATTTCCGCGTACCTGTTCGGTAAGCCTGTCCGCATCAGCTCCATGTACAATACGCTGACCGACAAGCCTGTCGATGACAACGCCGTCAACACCATCGAATTTGAAAATAAGGCAATCGCCATCGTCGAGACATCCTTTGTCACACCGTACTCTCCGTGGGCATTTGAAATCTATGGTACTGAGGGTTATCTGCTTGCAACGGATCACAAGGTCATGATTACGACGCCCGAAACCAGAAAGTATACCAACGACATGGTTGCTGTTCCAGAAAACAAGCTGCCCAAGCGTCTGGACAACCAGCTCAAGAACTTCATTGACGCGGTTGACGGCAAGGCAGAAATCTACTTCGGTCTGGAAGATGCGATCGATCTGGCAAGACTGCTCGAAAATGCATATATCTCCGACGAAAAGGGTATTACTGTCGAAATCAAGAACTGACAGAT
>JAFUKI010000060.1 GCA_017467815.1 Clostridia bacterium | reverse complement strand
GCCCCTTGTCCTGGAACATGGAGGCAATGATCGTATTGGTGGACCCGACCGGCTCGTTTCTGACGAAAATGGGGTTGGTGGTCTGAATATCCGCGAGACGGTGATGGTCAATGATTTCGAGAATATCCGCTTCCTCAAGACCGGGGACGGATTGTGTGGCTTCGTTGTGGTCCACAAGCACCACGCGTTTTCTTCTCGGACGCAGCAGGTGATATCTGGTGAGGATGCCTGCGATTTTTTCGTTTTCGTCCAGAATCGGATAGCAGGGCTTTCTGTATTTCCAGACCATTTCCTTAACCGTGTCAACCTGATCCGTCAGATGGAAGCATACCAAATCCTTCGTGGCACAGATTCTGCCGATCGGTGTGGACTGGAAGATGAGTCTGGTTGCCTTGTAGGCATCGTGAGGCGTATAGATGATGCAGGTGGAGGTTTCGATTTTCTTCAGTTCGGGCGCCAGTTCCGTCCGGCAGAGGATCATGCAGTTGACGTTCCGTTCCAGAGCCTGCCGGATCATATCGGGCTGATTGCCGCAGATCACCACGCAGTCACTGCTCGGGAACATGGTCGCTCTTCTGCTTTCGGGAATCGCGAGAATCACTTCGCCAGACACGGTATCGAGATATTCGCCCGCGTCGTTGATGACCTTGCCTTCCAGAACGGACAGGACATTGAACAGGGGCACCTTATTCATCACGCAGGAATTGTTCAGCTCCATGTTGTAGCTTGCGATATCTTCTCTCGATATCAGCCCGAGCAGGGTCCCGTCATCGTTCGCTACGGGAATCGCGCGCAGTTCCTTTCGGTTCTGAAGCTCATTCCACGCTCTGTCCACGGTTACAGCCGCACTGAGAATCGGCGGTTTGTCGAACTCCAGATCCTGCACCTGTGTATATACATTTGTAATCAGCATCGGAGGTTCAAAGCCGAAATGGTTCAAAACCAGCTGCGTTTCGTCGGACACATGCCCGAGGCAGGCAGCCGTGTATTCTCTGTCCCCGAGCGCATTTCTCAGAGACGCATATGCAATCGCCGCCACGATGGAATCGGTATCCGGGTTCTGATGACCGGTTACATAAATCGGATCCAAAATTTCACCTTCTTAAGATAATATTGTTTTGATCTTTGTATCAGAATATTCACATCATATATGATATTACTTTTGCCTATCGAAGTCAATACTGTACGCGAAAAAATCCGCCGCGCAGTATGGCATCATCCGAGATTTTTCAGCACATTTGCGGCATAAACCGCGAAGCCGAGATCGTTCGGATGCACCGCGTCAGCCATGTAATCCATGATCGGCGGCACGAGTGTATCACCGTCGATGAGATTCATGCCGAAGAGATGCGCCATTTCCTTTACGGCACCGCAGCAGTCCACGAAGGTTCCCGCCTTGGTGGTCTTTCCGCAGTCCTCACGCCAGATGGGAGAAATCACGAAAATTTCGGCATCTCCATACAGTTCGCGCACCTTTGCGAGCGTGTCGTGGACTGTATTGCGGTATTCCTCATAACTCGAGCGGCATCCCCAGTCATTCGTTCCGTATGCGACAAAGACGATATCCGGGTCAAATCCGATCGGCTGAATCGTGGAAGGCGCAAAAACAGCACCGCCGACGCCCTGAATCACGCTTTCCGCGTTGAGAGCCTCGCTCACCAGATACGCGTAGGACATGGAGTCGAACTTCGTGTTCCAGCCCTGCGTGATGGAGTCGCCGATGAAGAGCACCTTCGTGTCGTAGCTCTGACGTTCGCAGAAAGCACCGTCGTCCACTTCCACGGAGGAAATCACACCGCCCGCACCATGACTCGGCAGAACAAACGTCACCCGATGAATTCCTTCCGGCAGTGTCACAGTGATTCTGTTGATTTTTCCGTGCCCCAACGCCTCGCGGAATTCATAGTGTTCGCGCAGCAGTCCGTCGATTTTGACATCGTATTTGCCGTATTCTGCGACCGTGAAGGTGACGGATCCGGAATCCGTGCGGAAATCCATGCGTACACCAGTGGATCCGACCGCGTTTCCGTAACACCAGGCAGCTGCTTCCTTCCATGCCGCAAGCTGATCCGCCGTACACTTCGCGAACCGCAGACCATCATTTTCCTCGTACACCGCGCACGCACCGACTGTGAGTTCACGGATTTTTTCATTCGTAAGAATCATGAGAAGCACCTCATTTCTGGATTTGTTACGTACATTATAGCACAGCTTTCCGGCGATTACAACCGTTTTGCAGGTCAGCAATGTCAAAAAAGCACATCAAAACTGAGATGTTTCGTGTTGGCACATACCTATCTTCCCGGAGCGTCGCCATGCAAGTATTGTCGGCACGACAGAGCTTAACTTCTGTGTTCGGAATGGGAACAGGCGGACCCTCTGCGTTAATCATACCAACTGTGAACCGGTTTCCGAAATGGTGATCGCATCATGAAGCTGCTGTATGGTCATATATATTTCTGTTTTCACGAAAACTTTATATTCCCTCTTGAATACCTATTAAATACATGGTATAATAGGACATTGAATCAAGTGAGGTGACTGTATATGAAGATTTCCACAAAGGGACGTTACGCACTGCGGATGCTGCTGGATCTGGCGGAGCATCAGGCTGACGGATTCATTGCTCTGAAGGATGTTGCCGAGCGTCAGAACATTTCTAAAAAATATCTGGAGCAGATTGTGCCGATTCTGGGGAAAACCGATTTTCTGCGGACGAACCGCGGGTTTCAGGGAGGCTACAAGCTGGCAAGAACCCCGGACAAATACACGGTCGGGGAAATTCTTCGTCTGACCGAAAGCAGTCTTGCACCGGTTGCCTGTCTGGAGCATGAACCCATCGAGTGCGAACGCAGCGCTGAGTGTGCCACGCTTCCCGTATGGCAGGGGCTGTACCGTGTCGTCACCGAATATCTGGACGGGATCACCTTGCAGGATATCATGGATCAGCAGAAAGAACGTCACATCGACGATTATGTCATATAACATCTGAACAGCGCGTCGGCTTCCGTTTCCGGCGGGCTGTTTCTTTATACATAAAAACGGATATGTCTGCAATCCAAAAAGTTCCTCCTGTTTCTCATTGATTTTTATGTGCATCCACCACTTCTATCTGCATTTCTCTTGACAATCAGACACTATTCCATTATAATATAATCAATCACATACTTATTACATAGGTTTTATGTGCAATTGGATTGCAGAAGTATGAAAACGAGATCTGCACGGGAGAGGAAGCCGCACAGTGCCGGGGATGTCTGGAACGGCGTGCTGCCTCTGCCGGATACCGCATCGTAACCGCCCGTGGAGACGTGAAAAAGGAGCAGGCACATGAACAGTAAAGCGATCATTGCCATGAGCGGCGGTGTGGATTCCAGCGTTGCCGCCTGTCTGATGAAACAGCGGGGATTTGACTGCATCGGTGTCACCATGAAGCTCTTTGCAAACGAGGATATCGGGATTTCAAGAGAACATTCCTGCTGTTCGCTGGACGATGTGGAGGATGCGCGAAGCGTGGCACGGATGCTGGGAATACCGTATTATGTATTCAATTTTTCAGATCGATTTCATGAGGATGTGATTGCCCGTTTCATCTCCGCCTACGAAAACGGCAGAACACCCAATCCCTGTATCGACTGCAACCGGTATCTGAAATTTGATAAGCTGTACCACCGTGCAAAAGAGCTGGATCGTGATTTCGTCGTGACAGGACATTACGCACGTATCGAACAGGATACAGAAACAGGACGCTATCTGCTGAAAAAAGCAGTCGATCCGGCAAAAGACCAGAGTTATGTGCTGTACTCCCTGACGCAGGAACAGCTTGCCCATACACTGTTTCCGCTGGGTAGTATGACAAAGCCGGATGTGCGGAAGATCGCGGAAGAGCAGGGTTTCATCAACGCCCGCAAGCACGACAGTCAGGATATCTGCTTTGTACAGAACGGAAGTTACGCGGATTTCATCGAAGAACACACCGGACGATCGTATCCTGCCGGAAATTTCGTGGATCGGGACGGCAATATTCTCGGCAGACACCGCGGGATCATCCGTTATACAATCGGTCAGCGGAAAGGGCTTGGGCTTGCTTTACCGGAGCCGATGTATGTGTGTGCGGTGAATCCTTCCGACAATACCGTGATGCTGGGAAAAGAATCCGAGCTGTACACCCGGGAGCTGACGGCAAAGGATATCAACCTTATTTCCCTTCCTTTTATAGAAAAGCCGATGCGGATCAAAGCAAAGGTGCGGTACCGCCAGCCGGAAATGTGGGCAGCTGTCACACAGACCGATGCAGACACGCTCCGGGTGGAATTTGACGAACCGCAGCGGGCTGTCACAGCGGGTCAGGCAGTCGTACTGTACGACGGCGATACCGTGGTCGGCGGCGGGACGATTCAGATAAGCATATAAAAATATTTCTTTTGGAGGAATACCATGAGCAGAAAAATTACCCTTCTTGACGGTGCAGTGGGTACCAGTCTGTGGGAAAAAGCGGAAGCACACGGCTGGAAGAAAGACCCTGTGTGGCAGTTCAACATCACCCACCCGGAGATCGTCACCGAGCTGAATCGCGAATATGCCGATGCCGGAGCACAGATTGTGCTGGCAAATACTTTCGGTGCAAACGGGCCTGCGGTGAAGCGTTATTCCGGCTTTACCGTAGAGAATGTCGTAAAATCCGGAGTCCGTCTGGCGAAAACAGCCGTGGCGGGAACAAATGCCAAGGTCGCACTTTCTATCGGGCCGTTGTCCATGCTCATGGAGCCATGGGGAGATCTGACCGAAGAAGAAACCCGGGTGATCTACGAGGAAATGATCGGTTATGGTATGTCAGAAAAACCGGATTGTATCATGCTGCAAACGTTCATGGATATGGAAATGATGCGTGTGGCGGCTTCGGCTGCAAAACAGTACAGCGTTCCCGTTTATTGCACCATGACTTTTGAGAAGCGGGGCAAGACCATGATGGGCAATTCCGTGCAGGATGTGATCGACACACTGACGCCTCTGGGCATTGACGCCATCGGAATGAACTGCTCCCTCGGTCCCGGTCTGGCTCTGCCGGTCATCCGCGAATTCCGTGAAAAGACGGATCTGCCGCTGATCTTCAAGCCGAACGCTGGAAAACCGATCCTTGCGGCAGACGGCAGTACGGTTTCCGCGTATGATGAAGCGACATTCGTCCGTGAGGTTGCACCTGCTCTGGAATTTGCGGACTATGTCGGCGGCTGCTGTGGATCCAATGCTGCCTACACCCGTGCTCTGCGGAAATATCTGGATGAGCAGGGGCTGTAAGCACACATATCTGCGATCGGAGATGACGAGTTCTGATGCGCAGAGCTCGAAACATCCGGGACTTCTAAAAAGTTCATATTTGCGTTTTGCTTGTAAACCTGCTTTCCCCTTGTTAAAGGAAAAAAAAGCAATAGTTCAGTACAATACAAAAACGGCGTGCTGCAAATTACATCATGTAATGGCGGCATGCCTTTTTTACTGAAGAAAACGCACGTACAGAAGTGTGCCATTCCTGCGCAATCTCAATCGGCATATTTCCGAAATGCATACTCAAAAAAACGAACTATTTCTTATATAACCTATTGACATTATAGGTATTGTGTGCTATAATACCTCCATCCTGAGCGGCAGGAAAATTCAGGAGAGGAGAAATCAGATGAAAAAGTGTTTTGCTCTGCAAATAATGTACATCATGTTCCGTATGAGCTGTTGTCCGTGTATGTCTCTCTGCGCACTTTTGTCCGCTGGTTTCTCCATTTTTCTGACACGCTGTGAAACTGCGTCAGTATAACGTAGTTTCATATTGCGTCAGAGCGGGAGACTTCGGAGTCTTCCGTTTTCATTTTTCTGCTTCATCATTATCGGAGGGCGTTGTCAATGAACTTACTCAAAAAAATCATCCCAATCCTGTCTGCGCTGTTTGCTTTGGCGATACAGATATTCGTTCCAAAATCGAGTCTGCATCCCGTCTCAAAGCCCTATTTCACCTATATCCTGCTTGGGATATTGCTCATCTGCCTCATTCTCTTTGCACTGTCGTTCAGAAGCAGAAAGATTCATGAACAGCTTGTGCACAGGGGATATTTCATCGGCGGAGCGGTGCTGTTCTTCAATATTCTGAATCTGCTGACCGCAAAGTCCGCCGTATTGCCGATCCTCTATTTCCCGTCGCTCGACCGAGTATTCGGCGTCATGTTCGAGCAGACCGATGTACTGATTAAATGTATTCTGTATTCGCTCCGTTTGCTCGGACTCGGCATTTTCTTCGGTGCGCTGATCGGTGTCGTTACGGGTATCTGTCTCGGATTTTCGAAAACCTTTGCTTACTGGATCAATCCGCTGATCCGCATCCTCGGTCCTATCCCGTCGACGGCATGGATACCGATCGTACTGATCATTTTCCCCACTGCGGTATCGGCAAGCGCGTTTCTTGTCGCTTTGGCTGTATGGTTCCCGACGACTCTGATGACCAGCAGCGGTATTTCGAACATTCAGAACTCCTATTTTGAAGTAGCAAGCACACTCGGTGCAAAGCGCTTTTATCAGATATTCAAGGTCGGAATCCCTGCTGCAATGCCGAATATGTTTCTCGGGCTGTTCAACGGAATATGCTCGTCATTCATCACGCTGGTCACCGCGGAAATGATCGGCGCAAAGTACGGCATCGGCTGGTACATCAACTGGCAGAAAGAAATGCTGTCCTACGCAAATGTATATGCGGGACTTATCATCATTGCGGTGCTGTGCTCTCTGCTGATCACACTGCTGTTCAAGGTGAGAGATAAAGTCCTGATCTGGCAGAAAGGAGTTATCAAATGGTAGGCGAAATCATAATCGAGAACGTCGTAAAAAAGTTTACAACTGTTGACGGCGACGAGATCACCGCACTGAACGGGATCAATCTGAATATCAGATCGGGCGAGTTCGTGTCTCTTATCGGACCTTCGGGATGCGGGAAATCGACACTGCTGCGGCTGATAGCGGGGCTGATCTTCCCCGACGGCGGAAAAATCACGCTCGACAGCGATGAGATCAAAAAGCCCGACGCAGAGCGTGGATTCATGTTTCAGAATCATATGCTTTTCCCGTGGCTGAATATTTACGACAATGTCGCATTCGGTCTGCGCGCACGGAAGATATTCAAGGATAAGAAAACAGATGTGGATGAATACATTGACCTCGTTGGACTGCGCGGTTTCGAGAGATCATACCCGCATCAGCTGTCGGGAGGGATGTGTCAGCGTGCATCACTCGCGAGAGCGCTGGTAGGTCATCCCAAGGTACTCCTGCTCGACGAACCTCTGGGTGCGCTGGATGCTTTCACGAGAATGAACATTCAGGATGAAATACTGCGCATCCGCAAAGAGCACAACATGACGATGATTATGGTCACGCACGATGTGGACGAAGCGATTTACCTGTCCGACCGTGTGGTTATCATGTCCGCCCGACCTGCGAAGATCGAAAAGATCGTCAGCATCGAGCTTGCCCATCCGAGGGCACGAAGCAATCCCGAATTCCTGAAATACCATGCCGCAATACTGAAATTGCTGAACTACGGCGGCAAGATTCCCGAATTAGATTATTATCTGTAATATTAATTTTACCATACAAGGAGAACACTTACATGAAAAAGAAAAGCATTGCACTCATCACATCCACATTTCTGCTTCTCGCTTCTCTCAGCGGATGCGGAAACTCTGCCCCGGTACCGGAAGACGAATATGTCGTGAAAGTCGGCTATTCAACAAGTCTGTGCCACGCGCCGATACATATTGCGATAGAAAACGGCTATTTTGATGAAGAAGGACTGAAATACGAAGCGATTCAGGTCGGCGGCGTCATCACGGAATCGGTAGCTACGGGAGAAGTCGATGCAGGTTTCGGTCTGGTCAGCAAGTTCATCCAGCCGCTGGAAAACGGTTTGCCGATGAAGCTGACTGCGGGTATTCACACAGGCTGCACAAAGCTGGTCGTTCCGAATGACTCGGACATCAAGACCGTTGCAGACCTGAAGGGCAAGCGGATCGGTACGCCGAGTCTTGCGGATTCTCCCACACTGATCGCAAAGCGTTCTCTTGCTGAAGCAGGGATCGGTGTTACAGCAGAGAATATGGAAGTGGAATTTGTCGTTTACGGCAACAATGACCTGCCCATCGCTTTGCAGAACGGTGCTATTGATGCGTTTGTGACGCATGACCCGGTCGTTTCCGTTGCGGAGAAGGAGTATAACCTTCGTGTTATCATCAATACCACGACAGACGAAAAGTATAAGAACGAATACTGCTGCCTGAGTTTCGTTACGACAAGCCTTGCGGAGAATTACCCCGAACTTGCGGCAAAGTACACCAGAGCGATCATGAAGGCGGCAAAGTGGATCGAAGAAAATCCCGCTGAAACTGCACGCATACAGATAGAAAAGGACTATGTATCGGGTGATGTTGACTTCAACGCCTCGATCCTCGACAGCTACAACTTTGCTCCGTCAGTCAGCGGCGGCTACGATGCGCTGAGCAAGAGCGTCACCGAGCTTCAGGAGATCGGCATCATCCGCCCCGACACGGACGCTGACGCACTGATCGAAAACTCCTACGCAAAATTCGACAGCGTGGAAGACACCTATTGATTAATGAAAAAGGAAGGTAACGGATATGGCAAGCAAAAAATGTCTCACCTGCACGGCGTGCGGTAAATACGGCTGCTTCAAGAATGAATCGGAAAATTTCCCCGAATTCTGCCTTACAAAAGCACTTAACAAAGACCTGCTGAACGAGAG
>JAFUKI010000059.1 GCA_017467815.1 Clostridia bacterium | reverse complement strand
TTTTCGGTGGACTGGAGATAATAATACTTTCTGTAAAACAGATTCCTCTCTTTCTGTGACAGTAGCTCCAGCACCCGTTTCAGTTCACGCTGGCTTTCCTCACGAAGCACGATTTCCTCCGGTGTTGGCTCGGGAGATTCGGGATCATCCTCAAACCCATCTGCAGAATGCCGATTCTTTTGCCGGACTATGTTGAGCGCGGTGTTTCTTGCTATGGCTGTCACCCATGCCGTAAATGAGCCTTTGTTCTCATCGTATGTATCAAAGTTTTCCCAGATCCGCATGGCAGCTTCCGAGAGACAGTCTTCCATATCGTGTCTGTCCCGCAGGATCGGTTTTATGATATACCGCAAAAGCGGTCCGTAATGCCGCAGCAGTTCTTCCATGCCCTGCTCATCACGGGATGCAAGCAGTTCCAGGATTTCGGCTTCCCGCATACGCTCCCTCCTTCGTGTGAAATGTCTTCCTATACTATTATACACCGGATATGTGAATATCCCACGCATTTTCCGCAAAGAAATTTTTTGAATATTTTGTAACATTGCGGATGAAGATATTGACAAAATCCTCTACTCGCAGTAGAATAAATATATACTCGACAGCCAGTAGAGTGGTGTGAATGTTCAGATAATCAAATCCGATGTACAGCCGATTCACACCGCAAAAATTTCTATCGAAATTTTTCAAAGGTACATCAGATTGTTCATAGGAGGATTATTATGGCTGAAATCAGACTGGGTGAAGTGGAATCCCGCTTTGCGGATATTATCTGGCAGAATGAACCGCTGTCATCCGGAGAGCTTGCACGGCTTGCCGAAGCAGAGCTGGGGTGGAAGGAATCCACATCCTACACGATTCTCAAGCGTCTCTGCGAAAGGGGACTGTTCCAGAATGTGAAACGGACGGTAACTTCGTTGATTTCCAAGGAAGAGTTTTACTCTATGCAGAGTGAGAAGTTTGTTGACGACACCTTTGAAGGCTCGCTTCCGGCGTTTCTTGTTGCATTCGGTAAGCGGAAGAAATACACCGATGAAGAAGTGGAGAAGATGAAACAGATTCTGGATTCCATGAGGGGGTGAATCGATGCTGGATACAATATTCTTGCAGATATTCGATATGAGCAAGGTGGCAAGCCTTGTGATTCTGATGGTTTTGCTCGTCCGGTTATGCCTGAAGCGTGCGCCAAAAGTGTTTTCCTACGCACTGTGGGCAGTCGTGCTTTTCCGGCTTTTATGTCCGGTGAGCATCGAAGCACCGATCAGCCTGATTCCGCAGACAGAGCCGACAATACAAAGCTACGATCTGCTGAACGAACCGGTCACACCTTTGGCGGCAATGGACGCAGCACAGCAGGCGGTCGGTGATGTACTCAACGGCGGCATTGGAATTCAGCACGTCCGCACGACCGAATTCGATGAGGATGGCACGCGGCGGATTATCTCGACAGATTTTGCTAATGTGTGGATGCTGTTTGGCAAATACGCGTGGGTGACGGGAATTACCGTCATGCTGATTTACAGCGGAATCTCCTACGACAAGCTTCGCCGAAAGCTCCTTGCATCCGTGAATGTGCGCGACAACATCTATCTTGCCGATCACATTGACTCACCGTTTGTGATGGGACTGATCCGTCCGAAGATCTATCTGCCGTCTTCCCTCTCGGACAAGGAACGGGACTACATCATCCTGCATGAGCGGCATCACATCCGACGCGGAGATCATATTATCAAGCTGCTGTCTTTTGCTGCGCTTTGCCTGCATTGGTTCAATCCGCTGGTGTGGGTGGCGTTCATTCTCTCCGGCAAGGATATGGAGATGTCCTGTGATGAAGCGGTACTCCGCAAGCTGGGTGAGGACATCCGCGTAGACTATTCGGCATCCCTCATCAGCCTGGCAACCGGCAGACGTATTATCGCGGGAACGCCGCTTGCTTTCGGTGAAGGCAATACAGAGGGACGAATCAGGAACATTGCCAAGTGGAAGAAGCCTGCCGTATGGGTGATTGTTGTTGCGGTAATTGTTTGCATTGTCGCTGTGGTTTGTCTGATTACGAATCCTATGAACCGGGATACAATGCTCCTGGGCGCAGAATATCGGGTTGATGAAATCCTGTACCGCACATCCGAAGAATACAATCATGTGGACAACGATTCCCCAAGCATCTGCATTACTGCGGATTATTGCTTCTATGTACGTGACACGGAGGGTAACTGGGATTTTGTCGGTCAGATGGAGCCGTACACGCTGGATAAAGACGAGCTTGCCGCATATACCGCCTATGATGACGGCTGGCTGCGGTATTATAATCCCGGTGAGATCACCGATTCCTACATTATGCGGATGAACGTGACCGAGTATGAAGCGCAGCTTTATCTGGCATTCCGTACAAAGAAAGGTGATACGCTCCTCGGTATCGGCGTGGAAGATCTGAGCGAACGCGGACAGGGGGCATCGGATGATACTGCACTTGCGTTTCTGCTTCGGCTGGAAAGCAACTTCGGCGGCACACATCTTACAGGGGAATTCCATGAACGCTCCCTTGCGCAGACCGTCGGCGGCGATGTGGAGATTCACCACACCTGGACGAATGCCAACAAACCCGGTTACATGATCGTGGGTTTCATGTCAGATGATTCACCGTATATAGACGGTTGGCAGGTTCCTTCTCCTGAAAAGACAGATGTGGGCTTCGCAGTATTCTATCACAACAAGGACGAATCCGGCTACCGGCTTATCCAGTGCCATGTATACGAGGATGCAGCGCTTGCAGAGAATGGCATATATCTCTGCCCCGATCAGGCAATACTCAATCTCAGTGGAGAACTGGTACCGGGGCAAACCTATGATGTGATCCTGATAAACAACGATGCGATTGCCCGTGCGGAGCGTATCTGGGAATATGCGGACGGCACGGAAAAAAAGCAGAGCGAATCCTACCTGAACGGACATCAGATGCTGCTGTATTCATGGGAATATGACAAGGCTGGATGCCGTGTATGGCAGTATTTCTACGATGAACACGGTGAGCTGATTGATTACAGCAGTATCGTCAAGAATGAAACAGCCTTGAATGTCCATAAATGGGTCGATTACTTCCGTACACCGGAAAAGATGGAAGGAGACATCGTAAAGCAGACGACACTTCCTGATTACCCCGGCGTAACATTCACGTATACCTCCGGACAGATTTATGCCACGGTTGATTTTGATGGAGAGCAGCCGGACGAAGGTCACACCATCCTCATCAGCGGTATGCCGATCTGGAACGCCTACTTCTCCGATCTGAACGGCGACGGACTTGCTGAAATATGCACGACAGTCAGTTACGGTTCGGGTATCATTGACACGCACGTTGTCGTATTCGATTACAAAACCGGAACGGAATACACGCTCTGGGAACGCGGCGTGAACGACTACGCTCTGCGTGAGCTGAATGGGCAGCTTGTCTGCGACAAGTGGGCATACCCTGACGGCGAAGTTAAGGAATACGGTTATCTGATAATCAAAGATGGTGAACTGCAATGGATCAGCGGCGTTGCGGATATGATTCCAACCACCGCCAATGTCTCCGGGGCATTTGATGGGTATCTGTATGTCCCCATCGACGGCGCAAATTATCGTTATGAGCGTATCTTCGACGATCCTGCATCTGTCACCAAAGGAAATCTGATACACCAATTCACCGAAGATGCTGATCCGCAGGATGTGGAATGGCACGTCTATGCAGTAGATGACTATCCCGATCGTTCTGTTGTGCTTGCCGAAGCCGGGGAGGATTATGTGCATCTGTATCGGTATAGTCCGTCAAAGGCGGTCGATCCCGCATTGCTCGAACAGGCGAAAGAGGACGGCAAGATCGTTCTTGAGGATGGATACGCCACCTCCGGGCAGGCTGTATGGAACACATTCTATAAGCTGGCTGGTCAGGGAAAGCATATCTCGGCGGACCTTGTGCATTATTATACACTCCGTGAACCTGGACAATACGATGAAAAATATTATGAAGCACACAAAGAGGATTATCCCCGGCTGTTTGAGACTGAATTGACCTATGACAACGGCATCTATACGATGAAATGGAACGAAAACGGTACTGAGTATGTGCGCACATACAAGTATCTGCGGGTGTTTGAGGATACACTTCCGACTACACAATCCTCTAAAGCTCCCGTGATGGTGACACGGTATGTGCTGACCGATGATAATACTGCCACTCTGGATGAACTGTGGCGGAGTGTTGCCAGTTCACAGATGGGAGATTATATCGACTTCTATGTTATATATTCAACTACAGAATAATGTAAAAAGTTATCGCAAGTAATAATCTCAGGGGAGGGAAAACTTTTTGAAAAAGCTTTTCCTCCCCTGTTGGATCTTGTTATGACACCTATTAAGTTTTAATCAAATAACATTATCTTTCCATCGCGGACTTTCACTGCAAAGCTATTTTTGATATCCACGCAGGAGATTCCCACGGACACAGTATAGTCGCCGTCGTGCATACCATAAGCCATTTCGCGGTCATAATACATGAAGGCTTCAGCAGGGACTTCAATGATTACTTCTGTTTTTTCACCGCGTCCGGCAAAAACACGCTTGTATGCTTTCAGTTCCATACGCGGCATAACCACGTCACAATTTTTACCGGAAAGGTAGATCTGAACAACCTCGGCACCGTCGTATTGCCCGATATTTTCAACTGTCAGTGATATTTCAAGATGTTCTTCACAGCAGCGGCAGGAACAAGGCGCGAGAACAAAAGTTGTATAGCTGAGACCGTAACCGAAGGGATACAGAGGAGAACCGTCGTTTTCAACATAGCCGTATCCGCGTCCGGAAGGTTTGGCTGAATAAAACAGCGGCAGCTGACCGACGCTTCTCGGAAAGGTGATCGGCAGTTTCGCACTGGGACAGATTTCCCCGAAAAGTATGTCACAGATCGCCTGTCCCCCCTGTTCGCCCGGATACCAAGCCTCAAGAACCGCCCGGCAGCCGTCGATCCAGGCACTCATATCCACCGGCGCACCATTCAACAGAACAACGGCAGAATTGGAATTGGCTTCCGTCATTCTGCGTATGCTTTCCTCCTGATCTGTTCTGACTTCGATTGCAAACTTCCCGACGATCATCCCGTTGTCATCCTTCTGCGTCTTACGGACAAACGCGGGCAGACGGATATCGGAACGATCCATGCCCTCCCCTTCAATCACAGTGGTCATATAGATAGCTGCATCACATTTTCCGGCGATCTCTTCGATCCGGTCATCCTCGGCATAGATAACTTCAGCATATCCGTCCAGATATTCGCGCAGGATCTGCAGGGGAGTCTTGGCATCTTCGGCCGTCCATTCTTTTCCATATGGTCCGGAATAGTTTCTGCCTACCGGAAGAATATCCGCACCGGCACCGAAAACGGCAAGTGTTTTCATTTCCGTACGCTTGAAAGGAAGCACTCCTTCGTTTTTCAGCAGTACGATTGACTGGCGGGCGGATTCCAACGCCAGTTTTTTGTGCGATTCACACCGTACGATCTTTTCCGCCGCTTCGGGATCGGCAAAGGGATTATCAATCAATCCTATACTGAATTTTGCTGTCAGTACTCGAAGAACCGCCCGGTCGATATCTTCTTCATTGATCCAGCCTTCGTCATAAGCGGTCTTCAGTTTATCGAATGAGCAGTCGGGAAGATTGACATCCAGACCGGCTTTCAGACAGAATGCCTCTGCTTTCCAGTCGGTATCCACCAGCATATGCGCACCGGATACACCTTCCACACCAGTGTAATCGGACACAACAAAACCTTGAAATCCCCACTCATCGCGCAGAATTTCAGTCAGAAGACGCTTACTGCAGGAACAGGGAATCCCATCCCAGCTGTTGTATGCCGCCATAACAGACATGGCTCCGCCTTCCCTGAAACATTTTTCAAAAGGCTTTAAATATACTTCACGCATTACACGTTCAGATGTATCGGAAACATTGGAGTCACGTCCGCCGTAGGAATAGTTGTCGGCATAATGCTTCGGTGTGGCAATTACGCCGTTATTCTGAAGTCCGCGGCATATGGCGACACCCATATTGGAACTGAGAAGCACATCCTCCCCAAAGGTTTCAACTGTGCGTCCCCAGCGACAATCCCGGGATACATTGACAACCGGTGCAAGTGCCTGATGCACGCCGACAGCTGCACATTCCTTGCCGATTGCATCTCCGATTCTGGCAGCCATTTCGTCATCAAACATGGACGCCATGGCAATGGGCTGCGGGAAACAGGTTGCCATCCCCCACTGCGCACCATGCAAAGCCTCACCATGTTCAAGCGGCGGGATAGCGTGCGGATGCGCATCCATACTAAGACGCACATCCCGGTTGATCCGTTCAGTTACTTCAGCTGCGCTCACAGGTTCTTCCTTACCTGCGTGCATAAAATGCCCGGGATTCCGGAAATTACCATATTTGTGATTACGGTTCTGTTCATACTCTTCATTTACTGAAAACAACATCTGTGAAGAAAGCTGATACAGTTTTTCCTCAACAGACATCTGTGAAAGCAGTTTCTCCGCGCGCATGGCAGGTGTATTTTCCATAAGCAGATCCTCCTATATATTTCCCGTCTGGTTGAAACATCTGTTAAATCAAAAAGTTTCTATTCATATCCGGATAGATTACCCGTTAATTATAGCATATTCCGGTATATTATACAAGTTTTATTTCCAAAAGAAAAATACCCGCAAGGGGCAATGTCATTTAGGCAAGGCAGTATGAGTTTAGATAAGCTTCAAACATCAACACCCATCTCAATCGTATGGATGAGACGGGTGTTTTATCTATTGCAAAGTAACTATTATGCTACATAATAACCTTACTTAAAGATAAATATATGCTCCGATAGTGTTGGTCATATTTTCATCGTATATAAGCCAACCGTCTGCGATAGCTTGATCAACAACATAGCCTCTTTCAATGTCGGGAGCCTGCTTGAACAAGCTGTAAATATCCTCCTTCAATGATGATAGTCTTTCGCTTAATTGTTCACTATGCGATTTTACTGCATCTCTATTGAAGATCACAACATTGGGAATGATAGAACCGTCTTTCTTAAGATAGCCGTATTCAAGCAACTTTTCAAGATATGATTTCTCACATGCTTCAGTTTGTCCGCTGCAAACCAACCATAACGTGTATGCTTCCATCCAGCTCAAGTTCATAGGAGTTTTTTCTTGAATATTTTTGAAAAAGAATTTAAATTGACTGAAATCGATATCCTTTTTTACCTCATTTTTATCATGCGAAAGATATCCATGTTGTCCTACAAATTTAGGTTTTTCAAAATCGATCGTTTCATATCCCGTTAATATCCAAGCACCGTCATCGGGCCTTGAGGGATAAGATTTTGGGTATCCTTTAGATATGTTATTTGTTTCTTGCAGCCAATCAAATGCACGAACAATTAGAGTCCATTTTGCCGCTTCATATCCAACATAATCATAATTTACTTTCGAGCCGTCTTCGTTAATATAAATATCTATCAGTTCGCAAATTTTATCTGTCAGCGCCTTCTGAATTTTTATGTTATTATCGTGTTTTTTGCGCTGCTCCTCTTTACTGATAATTTCAAATGCAGTTTGATACTTATTTTCGCTTTTTGTAAGTAATTGTTCACGAACCAAAAATTCAAGCTCATCTTCCATATAAGGCAAAGCTATGCCCAATTCAAGTGCCAGTTCCTCAGCGGTTTGCGGATTTTCATACGTTTCAAGGAAAATATTTTTATATAACAAATGTGTGATGATAGACCAAGGCTGCCCATTCTTACCATCTCTGCCGTTTTGCACAAATGCAATTTGTTCGGGATCATAACTGCGTTTTCCAAATTCTCTTGCCATATCCATACCTTCTTTCAATATTTCTCTTGCACGGAGAAGGCGAGACTTCACCGTGTTTATGGGAAGCGAGAGCGATTCTGCAATTTCACGAACGTGCTTATTCTCCATGTAATAGGCGACAACGATGTTGCGATAATCGCTTTTGATGAACGCCAGCTCGCGCCGAAGCAGAGTCATTTGCTCTGTATGTATCATTTCATCAAGGATATTTTCGCTTCCATCCTCAATTTCATAGTCGTTGATATCGGAACCGGTTACCGACTCATTTCGATGATGCTTTTCCTTTGCCCATACGGAATAACGGTTACGCGCAATCTGCCATATCCACGCCGAAAAACTTGTAGGGATCGTTCCTTTATCCAAAGCAGTAATGATCTGAAGCGCTATGTCTTGTGTCAGATCTTCAGCTTCAATGTGTTTTCCTGTTTTTTTCAAGCAGAAGTAAAACAGCTTCTCCATATAGTTTTCGACAAATTCATTGATAAGCCTATCACGCATTTCGATCGTCCCTTGCATTTTTTCGCCTCCTTTCATCCATATAGTGTGGCATTTTTGAATTTGGGTGCATTCATTTATAAAATTATATCATAATGTTGCAAATTAGTCTACAACTTACTATAGGTGGAAGATGACGCCACTGATTCGGACACACGGATGAATATCCGACTCTGTTTTTTATACGCGGATTCCTCTATACTTATATTAGAGTTTTCATCGAAAAATTTTTTTATAAAGCATTTCAGATATACATACTTATTTTCACTCAAAACAGTATTTTTTAAGAAAATCATGCTCTTACACGTTATGTAAATGCAACAGATAATTTTAGAACCATCTTCCATGCATCCCCCGTCATGAACAGCAGGCTCTGCGACATGACAAGTTTTATCTAAACTCCATCCAAAAAACAAACAAAGGCAACCCCGTAGAATTACCCTTGTCTAAACTTATCATGACTTATCTAAATGACATTGCACGGAGTATCTTTCTTTTGGAAGCAGATGACGGGATATCGAATTGGGTTCGATTCCCTTCGGTTTATTTCCAAAAGAAAAATACCCGCAAGGGGTACTTTTCTTTTGGAAGCAGATGACGGGAATCGAACCCGCATATTCAGCTTGGGAAGCTGATGTTCTGCCACTGAACTACATCTGCTTATGGACTTTCCGAAAACATTGCGGGTAACAGGGGTCGAACCTGCACGGTTTCCCGCAGGATCCTAAATCCTGTGCGTCTGCCAATTCCGCCATACCCGCATGTGTTTATCATACCACAATTCCCTATTTTTGTCAATACACTTTTTCTTTTTTTCTCAAAACAGCTGCTTTGTCCGTTATTGGCTGATCTCCGATTCATCTGCGTGCAATATAGATGCAAGAATCTCCAGGATTTTGAATCGTACAACGTATTTTCGGTCTTTGTTTTTCGTAATGATACGGTATTGTTCCGGCGTAAAGCCTGCTTCAATATATTCTTCTTCCACCTGTGCCGTCGCAAATCTGCCGCATACCGCCGGGAACAGAACACACCACCAGTTCTTCCCACTCCCGCCGCCGATCTTCACCTGCAGAGAGCGGTATTCCCCGGCAGGCAGGGTAAAATCGTCGTATTCTCTTGTGGAATACCATTCGTCACACAGCGATACCTCTACAGTATATGCGTATCCGTTTTCCGCGATGCACTTTTCTGCGGTTTCCCGGATGTTTTCCAGATTCTCATACAACACCGTCTCGGCTTGTGCCTTGTCCGTAACATCCGCAAACACAGGCTGCAGCATAGCGAGAATTGTATCCCGTACTTCCAGTTTCAACGCCTGGTCTTCCGCGGAATCGGAAGCGGCAAGTACGTGAAGGCGGATTACGTCATCATATATTTTTTCTTCCCCATATACGGGCAGGCAGGACAGCAAAACAGCGGCAATCAGAATGGATACGGCAGATGACAATGCAAATTTCATAACAGGTTTCCTCCGTTTCAAGATAAAACAGTATCTCCCGCACAGATGGGAAATATGCATATCTACACGGAAATAATGCAAAAAGCACCTGTTTCGGTGAACAGATGCTTTTAACATTATTCTAAAAACTCAATAACCTAATGAGAGCAGGCTTGTGAAGAGGGAGCCGAACAGCAGGGTAAAGGCAAATATCACTACGATCTGAATGATATACAGCACCAGATATGCTCTGGCAAAATTCTTTTTGTTGATGCCGGTGGAGCTGCTGAAGGACCAGTACAGCATCAGGATCACACCGACGATTGGCAGTGTAAACAGAATCATCATCAGGATATAGTCAAAAATGCCCATTGTGTCCACGTTCTGCTGCATGGGTGCAAAACCGATTCTCAAAGCATTGCCGCAGTTTCCGCAGAAAGTGGCTTCTCCCCGTACCGGCGCACCGCAATGAGGACATACAGGCATGCCCTGAGGATTTTCGTTCTGGTTTTGTCCATTATAGTTCTCGTTCATATTTCCTCCTGTTTATGTAAAATCAGAATTTATACATCCAGTTTCATATCGCCTTCGCGGATCCAGCCGAGTTTGCGCATGATCTCACTGAAAATAAGTGCCAGCACGCCCGGCAGAACCACGCAGCACAGTATTGTGCCGACCCACATCTGTGCACTGGAACCCATATCGGACAGAATACCGAGGGGACCCACCAGACCGCAGGTACCCATCCCCGCAGATACACCGGTACATTCCAGTTTAAAAACCAGAGTGGAGATCGGTCCGCAGATTGCACCTGCCAATGTGGGCGGGATCCAGATCTGGGGACGGCGGCAGATATTGCCCATTTGCAGCATGGATGTTCCCAAGCCCTGGGAAACCACGCCGTTCCATCCGTTTTCCCGGAAGCTGATCACGGCAAATCCCACCATCTGGGCACAGCATCCAACCGTTGCGGCTCCGCCTGCCAATCCGGAAATACCGATCATGGCACAGATGGCTGCACTGGAAATGGGCAGTGTCAGAATAATGCCCACCACCGCGGCAATGATGATTCCCATGACAAAAGGCTGCATTGTGGTTGCCGTATTGATAAAATCACCCAGATAATACATGGCATAAGCGATACCGGGACAAAGGAGCTTGGCAACCGCAAATCCGGAGAGAATAGTTACCGTAGGTGTAACCAAAATATCCACCTTCGTTTTTTTGGAAACCAGCATACCCAGTTCCACCGCTACAATTACGGCAAAAAATGCACCTGCAGGTCCGGCGGTATAAGCAATCGTGCTTCCGTCTTCCATCAAAATCTGTGCGCCAAGGCTGTATCCTGCGCTTCCGGCTGCAGCGGCGGAAAAGATTACCAGCGGATGGGCTTTCATGGAACAGGCAATCGCAGCGCCAATCGCCATCCCTGCGGCACCCGATGCAATGCCGGCAATTTCCACCAGAAGATCAAGTCCCAGATACTGTCCGATCGTTTTGAAAATGGTACCGATCAGAAGGGATGCGAACAACCCCTGTGCCATCGCACCCATGGCATCAATGAAATATTTTTTCAGATATCCTTTTACTTTTTTCATACTGCTTCCCTCGGATACTTATTTCGTGATACCATTATATCACATATACCTTAGGGTTACAATATACAGAATGTTTAATTTTTCGATTTATTTCGCAAAATAATTTTCCTGCACAATTCCCCGGTCATCTCTTGTATTTATCCGCGCAATATGGTAATATAAAAGGAGTGGCATACATTATTTCACCGGAACGGAGTACGATTATGGTAAAAACAAATGCTGTACGTTTGCTGACAGCTGCAGGCATTACACTGGAAACTTTTGAATATGAGGTGGATGAGTCCGACCTCAGCGGTACCCATATTGCCGATGTATTGGGCGTGGAAGCGGACAATGTATTCAAAACACTGGTAGCCAGAGGGGACAAGACCGGAATTATGGTATTCTGCATCCCCGTGGAACTGGAGCTGGATCTGAAAAAATGTGCGCAGGTTTCCGGTAACAAGAATGTGGAAATGATCCATGTCAAGGAATTGCTCGGTCTTACCGGATATATCCGCGGCGGCTGTTCTCCCGTGGGAATGAAAAAAGCATACCCCACCTGGATCGACGAAACCGCTTTGCTGTATGACAGATTCTATGTCAGCGCCGGCAAAAGAGGGGCGCAGATGTATCTGGATCCCAGAGAACTTGCCGGGTACATTCACGCGGAATTTGCGGATGTGACCGGGTAACACAGTAAAATCCAATAAACAAAAAGGGGCTGAACGTTTGATGTCAGCCCCTCATTATTTCTGTAAGGGAATAAATTACTTGTTTTCGTTTTCGTCCTTGTGGTCGGCTTTCATCTGGAAGTTAACTGCCTTATCGCCGTCTTCGTTGGAACCGAACTGATAGTCGTTGCCGGGAAGGATGGCGTTGAGTACAATACCTGCGATAGAAGCACATGCCAGAGCGGACAGAGTGATGGTCAGACCGCCGATACCGAAGGATACGGAACCCAGACCCAGAGCGCTTACCAGAATGATAGCAGCAATGATCAGATTACGGCTCTTGGTAAAGTCTACCTGGTTTTCAACAACATTACGTACACCGATAGCGGAGATCATACCGTACAGCATGAAGGAAATACCGCCGATAACCGCTGTGGGAATCAGGTTAACAAGCGCTGCGAACTTGGGAGAGAAGGACAATACGGTAGCGATAACGGCTGCAATACGGATTACGCGGGGGTCATATACTCTGGACAGAGCAAGAACACCGGTATTTTCGCCGTAGGTAGTGTTGGCAGGACCGCCGAACAGGGCTGCGATAGAGGTAGCCAGACCATCACCGGTAAGGGTACGATGAAGACCGGGATTTCCAATAAAGTTCTTGCCAACAGTGGAGCTGATGGCGGAAATGTCGCCGATATGTTCCATCATGGTAGCCAGGGAGATGGGCATAATCGCTACGATGGAGCTGATTACAAGAGAAGTATTGCCAAAGTCTACGCCGCCGAATACGGTGTGTTCCCACTTGATGGGGAAACCGATCCAGGGAGCACTCTTGAGCTGTTCCAGAGCAGATACAGAGAAGAGCTTCATACCTTCGCTTCCGCCGAGGGTAATATACTGCATACCGTCAGCAGCAGTGATGGTTTCACCCCACACGATGGCCAGTACAGCAGCGATGGCACAGGAACCGGCAACACCCAGCAGGATCGGGATGATCTTTGCCATGCCCTTACCCCAGATATTGAATACGATAACAATAACCAGAGCGATAACAGCAAGCAGCCAGTTTGTCTGACAGTTACCGACAGCACTGCCGGCAAGACCCAGACCGATAGCAATGATAATGGGACCGGTAACTACAGGGGGGAAGAAACGCATAACTCTCTGGGCACCCAGCAGTTTGATCAAAGCCGCCAGCACCAGATAAACAACACCGGCACAAGCTACGCCGAGACAGGCGTAAGGCAGCAGCTGTTCATTGGTCATAGTACCGTCACCGGCCAAGGGCGCAATGGCACCGTAACCGCCGAGGAACGCGAAAGAAGAACCGAGGAATGCAGGAACCTTGAAACCGGTGATCACGTGGAACAGCAATGTACCAAGACCCGCCATCAGCAAAGTGGTGGCTACATCCAGACCTGTCAGAAGGGGAACCAGAACCGTGGTGCCAAACATTGCAAACATATGCTGGAAACCAAGGATGAGCATCTTCGGCACACCCAGCGACCGGGCATCATGGATACCCTCAGCACCGATTTGTACTTTTTCTTTTGCCATAAAATCCTCCTACCACGAATGTGGCTTTTAAAAAATTTGTTTTGACTCAAAGGTCAACAGCGCAGGATCTATTGCATGGGTACTGCAGCATCCGCAGCATCCCTTATGCCGGTTTTATTTTTCCATACAAATGCGCACACCCGTGCATCCGTCGTATTCTTCCATTTGTACACACACGATCTCATCCCTGGAAGTGGGGATGTTCTTTCCGATATAATCCGGTCGGATCGGCAGTTCCCTGTGCCCTCTGTCCACAAGTCCCGCCAGCTGGATATTTGCCGGACGTCCGAATTTCAGTATCGCCTCAATCGCCGCCCGGACGGTCCGTCCCGTATAAATTACATCGTCCACCAGCACCACGGTTTTGCCGTTGATGTCAAAGGGGATTTCGGTTCCGCCGTTTGTGGGCTTTTCCGGTTTCTCCGGCAGGTCGTCACGGAACATGGTGATATCCACATAGCCCACGGGAACCTCGATATTATCGAATTTCCGCATATTTTCCGCCAGAATTCTGGCAATCGGACCGCCGCGCCGTTTGATCCCGATCAGGCACAGCTCCTTCGGATCCCTGTTTTTTTCAATAATCTCATGACTCACACGTACAAGAGCGCGTTTTACGGCAGCTTCGTCCATGATCTCCGATTTCGTCACCAGCATGATCGTTCTCCTTTCCAACAGCCGACAGACCTTGAACCCTCTGCAAATCCGTATTCGTCCATACAAAGAAAAAAATCCTGTCTGCCACGACAAGATTTCTCAAACAACCGACTTACAAAAAGTCCACCACTATTATTTTACAAAATCTTTCCGGCATCTCTGTACCGCTTAAAAATTTCTGTTATTATTATACCAAATATATTGCTGTTTGTAAATATACATTTCCGACAAACTTTCATAAAATTTTATTTTTATTTTATAATCGTTTCTCATATGCCACACGGGGATCGCCGTTTTGCAGGTAAATAATGCCGCAATAGGTAAAACCGTTCTTCTCCAGCATCCCTCTCATGGCACGGTTTCCTTCGTGGGTGTCGATGCGTACACTGGTTCTGCCCAACTCTGCCGCCATTTCCACCGCTTTTTCCATCATTCTGCCTGCCGCACCGGTTCCTCTTGCTGACAGAGACACTGCCACACGGTGTACCGCTGCATATGCCTGTGTGTCGTCAGTCAGCCATGCGCCGTCGTAAATGCGGTCGTAGGTGGGTTCTCCGTCGTCAATGAATGCAAAAACACCGCCGATCTGTCCGTCATCCTTACAGATAAGCCACAGCCGGTTCCGTGCAATATCTTCCCGCACATCGGATTCTGCCGGGTAGCCGTTCTGCCACTGGTCGATACCGAAAGTACGGATGGATCGTCTGCCTTCTTCATATATATCCAGTAAAACCGGAACATCTGCCGGTTCAGCTTTGCGAAACTGCATGGATTACCTCTCTTTGTGTTTTCTACAGAAAAAACTGTGATATGATGTAATCATACCACAGTTTCGGTAATATTGCAAGCGGTTATGGAAATTTCCCTGTATCCGATGGATCGATCAAGAAAACATCAGTTTGATGAACAAGCCGCCCTGTACACTTCTGTGACGGAAAGAACGAATTTCGGATGTATCACAGTAGTACCAGTCGCCCATGGGTGCACGGGTACGCATTGTGTTGTAGGCGGACCAGAGAGAATCTACCAGCAGGTTGAAATCCTCTTTCTTTTCCGCCAGAGAAGCCGCCCACACGAGCCAGTCCGACTTGGTATACTTTTCACGGGAATCCAGAGGCACCCCGTACGGCAGCATTTCTTTCTTGTAACGTGCGATTTCGCCTGCAAAGAATGTATCCGGGAACAGTCCGGTATTCCACAGTTTATCCCAAACAGAGTTATATTTCAGGGAGAATGTACCCGGTTTGTCATAAGCGAGACGGAAGCTGCCGTCGTCGTTGGCTGCTTTCTCCATCACAGCTTTGGCATATTCGCGGGCTGTTTCCATCATCTGTTCCGCTTCTTCCGTTTCACCGAGACGCTGCAGAATACGGCTGTATCCCGCAATACCCATAACGGCTTTGATGGAAAGATTTACATTGTGTGCCAGGTGTCCGGCAAAATCGTCGGTACACAGCTGATTTTCCGGGTCCAGACCGTACCGGAGCAGATATTTGTTCCACTTACGAATGGTTTCAATATACGGCTTTACAAACGATATATCATTGTCCGCATCACAGATTGCCGCGAAAAGGATGATCATATTGCCGCATTCTTCCACGGGCATCTGCATATTTTCGTCAATGACAGCCTTTCCCGTACCGTTCCGGGTCACGCCGTATTCCTGACCATGTACCCAGGGATATCTGCCGACATCATGAGGCGCAAAGTCAAAGCACCACTCGTCCGTTGCGGCATAATGCATAACCGGGCGAAGCATTCCCTTCAGCAGTTCGGTATTGTACAGCAGGAACAACGGAGCAGAAGGATAAGTAACATCCACCGTTGCGGCGCATCCGTTGGAAAAACATTCCTTTGATATATACAGATTGTTTCCGTTTTTATCCACAACCAGCTTGTGTGCCGCCATGACCTGACGGATGGCAAGCAGCAGGAGCTCCGCATATTTTTCGCTGCCTGCACGAATGGCTTCTGTGCGGATTTTCTCCGAAAAAGCATTGCAGCGTGCCAGAAGCGCATCGTATTCGTCCGCTGCTTCGGCAATGGCTTCTTCCATGGTCTTGCCGTCTTTCTTCCAGTATGCTTTCAGATTTTCACCGAAATACCGGATACTTTCGATATCGTCATAGGCTACGAGGAACAGCGCCTCATCTGCAACTTCGGCTTCCGCACTGATGGCGTACATTCCGCCGAAATAGGTATGTTCAACTTTTCCCTGCCCCTTGACACCAAGGTACAAATACCCCCAGTCAATACGGCGGCCATCACCGCAGCTGCCGAGAATATTCTGTTCACCGCTTCCCATTTTTATAGCGGTAACACCCGGTATTTGCACATTATAAGCAAACGCACGTCCTTGTCCGCGGACATCCAGAACCAACTCCTCGCTTACGGTCAGTTTAATGCTGACCGCGTGTTCTTTTCCGTCCAGGCTTTCATAGGAAACTTTACAGTATGCTACAGGACGGGATGCGTAATACAGGTCATCCACAAGCATGGGTGACGTGAAATGGACATACAGCCGGATCGCATCACATTTGTAGGTATAAATTGTGGAAAAAGCGTCCGTATCCAGGTTTTCCACCTGCATATCGGTCACATCTTTTTCTTCCCTTGTCTTCAGACCCAGAAAATGATATTCGGTTCCATCGACAAAAACGCGTCCGGCGATGGTGAAGGGATATCCTGTCCAGTGGACTGTATTTTTCAGAATGGAATTTTCCGACCATACGGACAAGTAGGGATCTATGTTGACGATCGGGACTGCCGGCGGACGAATTTTCATATGCAAATTACTCCTTGCTATATATTGATAATTATAGTATAATAGAAGTATGAACGGTTTTGAATATATATTTCAATTCAAAAAGTGAGGAAAACAATTTGCATGAACATTTGAAATACTTCGTTTGTCCGGATCCGAAAATCCCTTTTTATATTTCCCTCGCCGGCATTACTTATCCGGATCCCGCTTACCATACCATCAGAACCTGCTCGGACATCTGGGTGATCGAATATGTCACGGACGGCAGCGGTTATGTCTCACTGGACGGGGAACTGCATACGGTGGAAAAAGATATGGTTTATTTTCTTCCCTATGGACACCGGCATGACTACTATTCCGACAGTACCACCCCTTTTACAAAAATTTTTCTGAATCTCTCCGGTGCGTTCTGCGAGCATCTCATAATGGCATACGGTCTTTCCGGAAAGCACTTTTTCAGCGGAACCGGATGCAGACCTGTTTTTGAAAAGATCCTTTGCGTAATCGATTCGGACAGCTCAGACAACGCGAAGCAGTCCGCCCTGCAGGGGATATTTGTGGAAATACTCTCCGGACTTTCCGTTGCACAGGCAGAAAACCAGTACAGCGAAGAAGCGCTGAAGCTGAAAGAATATCTGGACTCCCGTCCGGATCGGCTTGTATCCGCGAAAGAGCTGTCCCGCACCATTTTCCGTTCACCGGATTACTGTCAGAAACTGTTCAGCCGTGAATTCCATATCACCCCTTATGCCTATCAGATGGAACGAAAAATGCAGACCGCCAAGCTCCTCCTTGCAGACACATCCATGTCGATCGGCGCCATTGCGGAAAAACTCGGATACACCGATATTCACTATTTCTCCAATCTGTTTCTGAAAAAGTGCGGATGCCGGCCCACAAGCTACCGCAAAAGCAGAAGATGACCCGCTATCTTCCCCGATATTTTCTGCCGCATCTTTTTCTGCCAACCTCTTGCATTTTTCAGCATTGTCCGCTATAATGGTTATACCACTTCAATAAAGGAACTCTGCTTATGGAAAAAGGTATCGTCTTCAATATACAGAAATTCTCCCTCCACGACGGACCGGGTATCCGCACCACTGTGTTCATGAAGGGTTGTCCCCTGCGCTGTCCCTGGTGCCACAATCCGGAAGGTCTGGATATCCATCAGGAAATCGCCTATACGGCACGGAAATGTATCGGCTGCGGCGGCTGTCTCATTTGTGAAAACGGATGCCATACCATTTCTGCCGAAAACGGACATCTGTATCTCCGCGGCGACTGCACGTTATGCGGAAAATGTCTGGATCGGTGCTGTACCGGTGCGCTGGAGCTGATCGGCAAGGAATATACAGTCGAAGAAGTTCTGAAAAAAGTTATGGCGGATAAGGCGTTTTATGAAAAAAGCGGCGGCGGCATGACCGTTTCCGGCGGCGAACCCCTGTATCAGCCCACATTTACCAAAGCCCTTCTGCAGGCGGCAAAGGAAAATGGTCTGCATACAGCTATGGAAACCTCCGGTTTTGCTTCCCATGAGGTATTTATGTCCGTACTGCCCTACATGGATCTGCTTCTGTTCGACTATAAGGTAACGGGCGAAAATGCCTATAAGGAAATCACCGGCGTTCCCTTTGAACCGATTCTCCGCAATCTCCATACCGCAAACGACTACGGCACACCCATCATTCTCCGCTGTCCCATCATCCCCGGTGTCAACGACAATGAAGTACACTATGATGCCATTGCGGCACTGGCGAATGCATTGCCCGGTGTAATCCGTGTGGATCTGGAACCCTACCACGCCCTCGGTACCGGGAAATTGGAGCGATTCGACAAGGAATGTACCTTCACTGCAGATGCGCCCACCAAGGAACGGATGCAGGAAATCCGGGATTATATCGGCGGAAAATGCGAAAAGGAAGTCATTGTTTCCTGATGCGCGGTAAAGAGAAACTTTTCCTGTAATTTTCAGACCGGGATATCATAAAAGTCCTATCACATTTTCCATTTAATGGTAATCAATATATATTCCCACACAAAAATCCGGATTTTTCGCAATGATTTTCCGGATTTTTTTATTTTTCATCGAATCACAGCCGCAAAAAATAAGTCAAAAAATCCCTATTCTTTTCCGGTAAACTATGATATAATGAAGCTATAAACCAATCTTATGGAGGATTGTTATGAAAAAACTTGCAAGCATTCTGGTTCTCTGCCTGCTCACTGCTTCCCTTCTGCTGTGCGGATGTGATAATACCGTTACAGACGAGACGGATACCAACCAGACAGAAACCACTCCGACGGAAACCGAACCCGTCGAAACCGAAGCTCCCGCACCCGTGCTGACACCTTCTGCCCATACGATTTCCGTAGCGGATGTGGAAAGCATTCTTGCGGCAAATGAAATGTCCTTGGTCGGCGCAAACGAAAGACCCTATTACGCCGTACATGGCGGTCATCAGATGCGTGTGGTACATACGGAAAGAGGTACCTATGCGATAGTAGTCAAGTATTTCAACGCCAGTCACCACGGCAATTCCGAATTCTACTTTGTCAAGGTTGACAACGAAGAAAACGTCACACTCCTTTACTACGATGAATACGTCAGTGAAGCTTCCACTATGCAGGTCAACATCGGGCAGGATATCAACGGTGACGTGATCGGTACCGTCGGCTGCGGCATAGAACTGCGCACCTACATTTTTGATGCGGAAACCGATGAGGTGGAAATCTACCGTGCCGTGCCCGAGTTTACTTCCAAATCCTATGGAAAAGAGTTTGCGTACACGCCCGGCTATTCCCAGACCATGTTCGACTTTGCGAACCGAAAGCTGTACCAGTTCTATATCAGCTGCTATAAAACCAACGAATATGTACTGGAATGGTTTACCTTTGATATGGAAACCAAAGAGTGGACAACCAACAGCATCTGTCAGACATTCCCCGGCATTCTCGGACGTGTCAACTACATCTATCCCATACCGGACGGAAACGGCGGTGCTTATGTAACGGGCCGTACCGGTGTGGATATGACGCTGCTGGCAGACGAAGTAGGTTACGAAGGTTCCCTCAGCGGCAAGTATGCTCACGATACCTTCAACCTGTTCCATATTCCGGATCTCACCTCTGCCGAAAACATTGAATATACCGTTGTACAGGAACCCGACAGATCCAGAGCACATGAAGGTATCTGGTCCAATGTAAGCCACGAAAATAACGGTCATGTGTTCATGGATGCCAACGGATATCTGCACATCACGTATATTTTCTCCCTGTACGATATCTCCGGCAATTTCCCGGATCTGGATTCCGATATGCAGTACCGTCACGCCATTTTAAAAGTCATGGAATGTGTTTATAATGAAAAGCTGGATCTGCCGGACTGCGATACCAATGGTTCGATCAAGCCCATGTTCACGCAGGCTGCCGACGGTACGCTGTATCTGATCTTGTGGAAGCAGGAACCCATTCCCACTGTAATCGAGGTCTACAAAGCTGCCGATGAGATGGGTACATCCTGGACACTCCAGGCATCCCATACCCTTGAAGATCTGGACTCCTGGTCCGGTTCTATCACTGCTGTACGCGAAGGTTCCACGCAGGATAATATCATCAGCCTGTTCTTCTATACACACAATACCAAAGATTACCATGCGTATACCCTGAATCTCTCCCTGGAAGACTACAGTATAACCGAGCCTGTGGAACTTCTGGGAAGATTCGGTCTGGAAATTGACGAATGGCTGCACTTCACCCCCTATTATTCCGCCCATCAGAATCAGGTGATCCACACCGAAAACGGCACCTACTCGGCTTTTGTATACAAGTACGATTATGAATACTATAACCCCTACTACAACAATCTTGGATTCTGCATCACAAAGACGGATGCGGACGGAAAGTCCACCGTACTGTACGACGGTATCTATCAGGGGGATCAGGAAGAATTCCTAAATATACAGATGCTGTCCGACGGTAAGATCTACGTATTCCTGCCCACAGCCGAATATGTATACATTGTTGATCCTGCAGACGATACGGTTACCGAACAGGAAGCTCCCCTCAGACCTGTCCTTTCTACGGATCCCCAGCAGGTCACTGTTATAGAGGACACCGCAAACGGGAAAAATTATGCCCTTACCATCACCGGTACCGCCAATGACTGGTGGTCGGATAGTATCCGTATAGACTCCAAAACCATGAACATGGAAGATTTCTCTTTTGCCAAGAGAGCAAAAATGATTTTTTCCAACAAACTGGAGGGATATTACACAGATTATTATATTTTCCCTGACGGAAACGGCGGTGTTTATGCGGTTGCTTCCCGGCGGATCGATCCCCACTATGTGGAAGGTGCGGATTTCATCGGACGTACCGACAATATCAAGGATTCCGTCGCACTGCTGTACATCTCCTCTCTGAGCAAGAGCAGCACAGTTGAACTTATCGACATTCAGGCACCGTACACTGACGAAGCAGCTGACGGTATCTGGTCCGTAGTAAACATGACGGACGAAGGGGATGCGTACATGGATGCGGACGGCAAGCTGCACGTAATCTACAGCTATTACCACATGGATCTGGACGACATGGACGCCCCCGGCAACGCGGAATTGAAAGCCAATACGCTCAAGCGTTACCACGTAGTTCTGGAAGGCACGACGATTGTTTCCAGTGAAGAAATCACAATCGACGGTCTTTCCGAAACCGCATCCCTCAGAATGGCACAGACTACCGACGGTACGCTGTATCTGATCGTATGCAACACAGGTGAGACTGGTGCGAAGATCGACGTATACTTCGAAACCGAAAACGGCTGGGCATTGACGCAGACCAAGGATCTGGGTGAATTCACCGCAGAATCCTTCGGTATCAGCTCCCCCAGAGGCGGCTCGGTACAGAATAATGTGATCGACTGTATTGTTTATGCAAGTGACAAGGATGTATATTACACCAGCGTAACCTTTGAATCCCTGTCCTGAAAGTTTTTGAAAAGATAGGGGTTTGGGGGAAGAAAGACTTTTTTCAAAAAGTTTTTCTTCCCCCAATCAATAACCTATTAACTTTTCAGAATTCAGCGGGCGCAGTTACCCTTGGCATCTGCACAGCGGTTGCTGAGGACAAAGGATTCGCAGTCCACGCACTGGGTAACGGTGGGATTGGCTTCGTGAGTACCGATTACCACGCGTTCCAGAGCGCAGTAATTTTCGCTCTGCGCATGGTTTGCACAGTTGGTTACGGAACAGGAAATGCAATGATTGGGCTTCTTGTTTTCCATAGTAAACTCCAAAAAACATATTTATTTGGAATCACGGGATTCCGAAAAATAGTATGTCCGTTCCGTGACGGATTATACAGAGCAATAATACCGAATCCGGTTATAACAAAAAACGTATTTCGGCACAGTTTTTTCCTTGCTGTGCCGAAATACGTTTGTTTTTATTCCGTTACCTGCACCGGCTGCCAGGGTTCCTCGTAGTTGTAGAAGGGGAGCATTTCTCCCTCCCAGTCGGATACAGTACCGTCTTTGAGATACACGGTCAGTGCATATACAAAATTTTCCTTTTCGCCGTACCGTTCTCCGCCGTCCAGGAATGTGCCGAGGCAATCAATGATTACGCCGTCTTTATACGCTTCCACCGACATTGGACCGATCTCCCGGTTGCACAGCACAATGGATGCGCCTGCATCGATACAAGCCTGCCCAAGGGGGGGCCACCATTCCGATTCGATCTCCACACCTCTGTCGGAAAGGTAAATCACGACCATATCACATTTTTCCACAGCACCGTTAATCCAGTTCACAATTCTGTCGGTACTGTCGTCCATGGATGATGCACCGACACTGCACAGATATATACCGATCTGTACATCTTCTTTTTCCAGATATACCGCGTGTTCGTCATCGCCCCACTGCAGTCCGGCTGCCTCAACTGCCGCTACTGTGTCCGCATATCCTTCCGAACCGTAATCACGGGTATGCAGGGTTGCTAAGGATACAATGTCCACGCCGCCCGCTGTCAGAATTTCCGCCTGGGATGCTGTACCCTTGTATGCAATGCCGTCGGTCACCGGTGCCAGTTCTCCGTTATCCGACAAAACCGTACCCAGCAGTCCGATCGTCCAGTCGTCATTGGCAAAAAGTCTCAGATTTTTTTCAAAGAAATAGGCAGGTTCTGTCTCCTGCGCCATAGCGTTGAATGTACCGTATCCGTCGCTGCCCAGTATGGAACCGACAATACAGTTCCCCAGAAAATGAATCGTCATGGCATGGTATGCGTTTTCCGGCTCCGTTACACCGGTTGCATTGTCCACCCCGGTATCTTCCTGCAGTGTATCGCTGCCAAGCAGTACTGATGCATAGTTGATGCCGCTGAAGATAACATTGAACAAAACAACACCCAGCACAAGAAATATCAGTATCACAAACATAAGGGCATGGAGGACACGCTCTTTTGTATTGGCTCTCATTTTTATACATCCTTTCCGCAGATTTCGGTTATTATGCAGAACCAACTTTAATTATTATACCATATCTTATGAAAAATTGCAAGAATTGATGCATGGTATTTTCGATCTGCTGTGAAATAACACAGATCCGACAGAAATCATCCGTTTTTTACACCACTGATCACACCAGAAACAACGGACGCTTCTGTATACCGGACAAAGCGCACGCTAGTGTTTCCGGTAACAGATCAAATTCCGCCACCAGCGAATGGGGTTTGGACTGTACATCGTCCTGCCGCATGGGGACAAAATATATGTTTTTCCGGTTCAGAAGTGTACCGATGTTCCCCAGATTGGCGGACATGGCATCGTTTGTTGCCAATGCCACAACGAGGGGACGGTTGGTTCTGAGATGGGCTTTTGCCGCCATAGTAACGCAGGTATCGGTGATTCCATGCGCCATCTTGGCAAGGGTATTTCCGGTACAGGGGGAGATCACCATAGCATCCAGATGTACTTTCGGACCGAGGGGTTCTGCTTCTGCGATGGTATGCAGTACCGGATTGCCGCACAGTTTTTCCAGAATCGCCAGTGTATCCGCGGCTCTCCCGAACCTGGTGTCAGTGGTATACACATTGCCGCTGACAAAGGGAATCACGCGGTAATCCTGCGTCAGTATTTCCAGTATACCGATACTGCGGGCGTGAGTACAGAACGAACCGCACAGACCGTAGCCAATCGTCAGTTTTTCGGACATACGCTATCACCTCTGCAATCATTGATCCATTCCAGAATGGATTCTGCCAGAATATTTCCGGCTGTTTCGGGCGCTGTCTTTCCCGGCAGACCGGATGCCTTTATAAACCGCAGACCGGCTTTTTCCGCTTCTTTTCCCATACTCTCACCGGTTCCGGAGGCAAGCTCCACCAGAATACAGTCTTTCCGGAATTTTTGTAATGTTTCTGCCGACAAAATCGGTGCCGGAATCGTATTGAACAGCATACGGCACGCCGGCGGATCTTCCTGCAGTTCGCGGATGGATATACTGCGGCATCCGTCCCCTTCCGCCATCACCTGTGCTTCCCTGCGCCGTACCGCCACCGTAACATCCGCCCCCAGCAGCCGCAGTCTTGCCGCCAGGGTGTAACCGCATCTGCCATATCCCGTTACCACAATGGGACATCCGGCAATGGTCACCGGCAGTTCGGATATGGCAACACCTATCGCCCCCTCTGCAGTGGGAATGGCGTTCCGGAGCTGTACAACCTCGCTGTCGAAATAATCTCCGCAGGATGAGCCGCATTCTTCGATCAGCCGTTTATAAAAATAGGGGATCTGTCCGCCGAGAATCTGTTTGCCCGGCGGAAGTTTTTCCAAAAACGGGCGCAGAGGGATCGTTCCCCCGGTTCCGTGAATCGTCATATTCTCTCCGTCATTCGTCAAAGGCAGGGGGAGAATCAGAACATCGGCATCCCGTGCTTCCGCCAGAGCCTTTTCCGTGAATACTTCTCCCCTGTCACCATCGGTACACAGGGATACGATTTCCGCATTTTTATGGATTTCACCCAACCGCTCGGCAATCACCGCACTTCTTGCGTCGCCGCCGATGAACAGGATCTTGTTTATATTCTTCATAGTTCCGTTTCCTCACATCACACGGTTTTCTCTGAAATATGGCATCTGTTTTCATTCCAGTTTATGTGATTCTTCGATGATATGTGCAGGATTTCATTATAGAAAAAACAGAACAGTGCAGCCGCAGAATGTACTGCAGCCGCACTGTTTTCAGGTATTGTTTTCGTCAAACAGGAGATCCAGAAGTGCCATCACATTTTCTTCCGCATATTCCACTTCCGAAGAATACAGTCGTGCGATCTCCCATAGGGTTTCCCGGTTCGCATCCGGTGATACGGCACTGCATACTTCCCGAATGATCCGGAAGCTGAGCACAGCAAATCCCACACGTTCCGGCAGACTGCCATCCTCGATTCCGTCCGGCAGATGACGGTACAGAAAATACATCATCAGTTGCTCCCATGCCGTATCCCATTCCCTTCCATACCGGTCAGGAGATGACGGATCGTTTTCCCATGTATCCAGACAAACCTGCCAATCGTCCTCAAGTGAAGTCAATCCCCGGTACACGCCGACCCATTCAGCAGATGTTTTCTCCGGCAGTCGGATCTGGCAGAACGCCAGAAGTTCTTCCGCCCGTTCATCCGCCGATTTTGTTCTGTCCTGCACGACAGCGAATATCTGCCGGCGCCAGTCGAAGAAATAGGCTTCTTCCTCTGTGGGATTTTCTGTACATTCCCCGGTTTCCGCCAGATGCATCGGCTCCTGTTCCGACAGAATCAGGCGGCAGGCTTCTTCACAGCACAGTCCCAGTCCGATTTCCACGCGATCCGAAAAAACATTCCGGAACCGGGGATGATCGCGGCATATCTGACAGATTTTGTCTTCCCCCAGTGTCAGGATCACGTCACAAAGCCCCTCTCCGTTCAAAAACGGGCAATGCTCCCTGTGATCCAGCACAAAATGGTGTATACCGTCTTCTTCGGCTATATTCTTCCGCAGACGATTACCGAAATCTCCCGGTACGCTTTGGTAATAGGCCATTGTATCCCCATCAATGTCGATCTCCCAGCCGATACAACAGCTGTGGCGGCACTTGTCTGCGATACAATGAAACCGGTGATAATATCCGGGTACAACTTTCTTCATGGGTTTATCCTCAATTCAAATCCGCTTCAATATTCTGTGCAGTATGAAATACAGTCCGTACATCACCGCCGCGTATACGAGCATCTGCAGGATATACCGGTCATTGTATGCCGATAAAATATACGCATACGGCGGAAACAATGCACCGATCCATCCGGCGGACTGCAAGTGAAAAAACACCGGACAAACCACTGTCATAATGATGGCAAACAGTGGAATACAGCTTCCCAGAACAACATTACTTCCGGTGAGCAGTCTGACAAACATGGCAAATCCGCTGCAGCACAGGATGTACAAAAACATCAGTACGCACTCTCTGGCAAAAGACACCGCCATCCCGGACAGCACAAGAGCAAAGAGCACCAGCACACCGATATCCAGCACGGCAGTACCCGTATAAAGAACCGCATAGGGGGACTGTTTCCGGGAAGGCAGCCAGACAAATGCGCCGTTTTCCCGATCCCGGCTATACAGCATGGATGCAGCCAGCGCACCGACTGCCATCAGAACCGCCAGAAAGCCGCGGATGGGTGTCAGCAGATAACTGTCATCTTCTTCGGGTGCTGTGCCGTCCGTATAGACAAACCGGAACAGATCCTCTTCCTGAAAGATATTTTCGTAAATGGCTTTTCTGTCTGCATCCGACAGATTCACCGCTTCGGGGACTTCCTTTGTCAAATAACCGTCGTACAGTGCGTAGGAGCAATGGGTATACAGCGCACCGTACAGTTTTTCTCTTGCCAGTCGGGTGATTACGTTTTCTTCCCTCTGTATTACGGTCACAACCGCCGCATTTGTGAATTTCCGTCCGGCGAAATTCCGTACCGCTTCCGCCGTATCCTCCGGAAAAATCCATGTCGCGTCACACCCGCCGCTTTTTACCAGTTCTTCCGCTTCTTCCGGGGTGGCTTCGGTAAACCGCAATACACCGCGGCTATTCATAAGATCCCCGCAAATTTTCTGTGCCAGTGTATCGGAAGGATTCTCCATGGCAAGGGTGATATGTACAATACCGCTTTCTTCTTTGGCGATGATCTGCATGGACAGAACAAGCACGGGAATCAGAACAAGCATCAACCAAAAACTTTTATCTCTCAGCAGACGTTTCTGTAAAAGCCAGAACCATCGTATAAACGCAGGAAAATTTTTCATCCGTCCGCCTCCGTTCCCGCCGTCATGGTTTTACGGCGCACCAGAACTGCAATTCCCAGAAATACCGCCGCATACAACAGCAGAACCAGCCACTGTACGCCGGCGTTCTCTCCCGTCAATGCCGATGCCAGACAATTCTGCGCCGCACCTGCCGGAAGCCATGGGGAGATCTTCTGTACCGTCTCCGGGAAAAAATACACCGGATACAAACATCCCGACACATACGCCATGGCAAGCGAAACGATAAACTGTACCAATATACTGCCGGTCACGCCGGAAGACAGTTCATACAAACAAAACTGCATAGCCGCCAGACACAGCATAACACCGGCGGTACTGCATACAAAAACCGCAGTGTATTCAGCATCCCATTCCGGAATCCACGCCGCCGGTGCATCCGTACAGCACAGAAGCAGTATGGGCAGTACCGTTACCGCAAACAAACCGCAGACATAGGCGCCGTATTCACAAAAGATCTGCACCGGAACAGGCATACCGGCAGCACGCAGAATACACGACAGACTTTTCTCCCGTCTGATGAAAAAGGCACAGAAGGATATCCCCGACAGCAGAATATAAAACACAGCCAGACCGCAGAACAGACTGCCCATCAGGGACGCGCCTCCCACAGTACCGATTATTTCCACTTCACACAGGGCATCTCTTGACAGAATCATGGAAAAATACTGTCGGTTCAGACGATCCAGATGTTCACCTCTGTCTGCCGCTTTCACCTGATCCACGGCATCAATGAAGCCGTATAGTCCCTTCTGGGATTCAATCAGCATCACCGAAACCGTGTCCAGCAGTTCATCCCGGATAAGGGTACTGAAATCCGCTGCCTGCGGTGTGGTGACATACTGCAGCTGCCGCACTTCCCCGTGGACGATCGCGGATACAAAATCCTCCGGAATAACAATATAGGCATCCAGTGTACCGTCTTTCAGCTGGGTCCGTGCTTCGGTTTCCGTCAATTCCGCAAATTCTATGGTGTGACGGGAGGAATCCAGCGTCTGCAGGGCGGATATACCGAAGCCGAGGTAGCTTTCGTTTGTATCCCCCACCACGCCGATACGGAAGCGGATGTTTTTTTCGTCGTTTTCATTTTCCGCAACAAGCGCATACAGCAGTCCGCCGATGCCGATACACAGAACCAATGTAAACAGACAGACCGCCGGCAGGATTTTCCCCACACGCTTCATTTGCAGAAACCAATATCTCGCTCCACTTTTCATGACAGCAGATCCACCAATTCCCGCATATTTCCATCATATTCATACGGAGCAAGAACGCCGTCCCGCAGAATATACAACTTATCACACAGGGCAAACTCCGCTGTATCATGGGTTGTCAGCAGCGTAATGCCGCCATTCTGGCGATGTTCGTTCAGATATGCTGCCACGATCTGCTTGCAGGCAAGGTCCAGCGCACTGGTGGGTTCGTCCATAAGCAGGATCTGCGGATCCTTTGCCACCGCACAGCCGATTGCCAGACGTTTTTTCATACCGCCGGACATTTTGTTCACCGGTGTTTTCAGAAATGCCGGTATGCCGAGCATGGCAAGAACGCCCTGATCCAGCGAAAGACGCAGATCGTCCGCCGGGTACCACAAACGCAGATTGTCAAGTGCGTTCAATTCGCCGAACAAGGGTGTACCCTGGGGAACATAACCCACGATCGTCTCCCGCTGTTTCGGTGTTCGCAGCAGATCCGTTCCGTCACACAGGAAGCTGCCTCCGTCCCCCGTCAGAACCCCTGCCAGAATGGACAGCAATGTGGATTTTCCCGATCCGTTTCCGCCGAGAATGCCGATACACATTCCGGAAGAAACAGAAAGGGAGATATCCTGCAGCACTGTCTTCCTTCCGAATGATCTCCGGATGTGTTCAATATCAATGTGCATAATAACTCCCTCATTATTCAATTATGGAGACTCAGTACTGTCTGAAACATTTTTTCAGACTCAATACAGTCCGGCAAGTGCCAGATAGGATACCAGGGTCTCCAGTTCTGACAGGAGATCTTCCGGCAGACCGGCTTTTTCCAGATTTTTCAGAATCGTTTCAAAGTCCAGACCGGTCACCCATTCCAGCAGATCGTCTTCGTCATTCAGACTTACGACTTCCGCTTTTCCGCCGGGCAGAGACACCTTTCCGGCACCGTGAATCTTAGAGTCCACAATTACTGCTATCAGCGGTTCGTCATCTTCCAGACCGATGCCCAATACTGCTTTACCGGCTTTTGCACCGGTTTCCAGATCCAGTGTAACCGCCGCATTGCCGCCCATGTAGGTCAGCATTTCCAAGTCCATCTCGTTCAGCATATCTTCATCCAACGGAACGGTGATATTGCCGTTTACAAAACCTTTTTTCAGTTCCTTCAGATTGAGATCGTTGATCTCAAAGGACATCACTTCTTCATTGTATTCGCGTATACTTACAATACCTGTCAGCTTGCCGGACTTGATCTCGCCCTCGCTCAGAAACGCAACGGAATCCACTTCTGCTTCAAAGCCGTATTCATCTCCGTTACGGGTATAAGCGTACCAGATCTTCGCTCCGTCGGCTTCCAGTTCTCTGCCGATGATATTGTGATCCGCAACATAGTCAGTCAGAGTAAGACAGATCTCGTCCGGATCCTCATTTGCCAGAATATCTTCTTTTGCGGCATCCAGTTCGTTCAGCAGTTCTTCATACAGTTCTTCACCGGTGTAGTAGCCGCCTTCCATCGCTGCCAGGGCATCCAGACATTCTACCAGAATACTTTCCAGTTCATCATCGTCTTCGGCTTCGTCGTAAATGTCGTCCAGAATGTTGTAGATCATACCGTAGGTTACATCCAGAGTCAGAACGGTGCAGTCCTGTTTAACGCCGTTTGCCTTGATACTGCCCTTTTCTTTTTCCACACCTTCAATATTTCCCACTACCAGGCTCACATACTTGCCAAGCACATCCGCAGTCTTGTCCGTATCCTGCAGATAAGCGGGAACTTCCACTTCCTGTGCCAGAATATCCTTGATCATTTCATACAGTTCCGGGGATTCATCGCCCAGCTCGCTCATGTCCAGACTGAGATACGCATCGCTCAGCTCCGGCAGGCGCGCGGTGATCTGTTCGCTTGTACCGTCAACAGCCAGTTCCAGATCAACGATATCCGTTTTGCCCAGCTTCAGTACCGCATCCATACCGATGCTGTTGTTTTTCTTGTTGGTTTCCGTATTCAGGCTGATGCTCTTCAGCCAGGAACAATCTTCCATGCCGATTAAGTCTTCCAGCATATCCGTCATGGAATCGTTCATGGTGATCTGCATATTGGCAGATACACCTGCGTCATCGGTCATCGCGTCGGTGATATTGTTATTTTTATATACTGTGGAAAGGGTCTTCGCCGCATTTTCAATGGTTTTTCCTTCAACATACTTGAAGTACGCATCTGCGCCGCCGAAGGTTTTTACACCGAAGCCGTACAGTGAAGATGCATTTACAGCGATAACGATGCATAATACCACTGCGATCACGGAGATGATGATAAATAAGGGTCTTATGCCGCCTTTTTTCTGTTTCGGGGCACGGGGAGCTTTTGCCGGCTGAACCTGTACAGGCTGTTCTTCGGTAGGCTGTCCGGTCTGCACCTGTGCGCCGCACTGTGCGCAGAATTTTTCGTTATCCTGCATTTGATTTCCACATTTTTGACAATACATATTCTGTCCTCCTCATCTGATTTGTAAATTAAATCAAATTCTGTTATCATTATAACATAATGTATACAGTTTGTCAATTCCCACATCCGTACTACGGCAGTTTTTTGCCGCATCCGTTACAGAATGTATACGAATCTTCCACTTTCTTGCCGCAGTAGGGACAATAGTTGTTTTCCGCAGTATTCCGGTTATTCTCTGTCCGTTCAGCCGCCGGTGTGTTTTTCACGGCATCCGAACCGTATTTTTCGTTCAGAGGATCGCTTTCCTCACTGCTGTCCACAATATCCATAGCGGAATACCGGTTTTCCGATGTGGCATTTTTGTAATTGTACACCGCTTCAAAAATCGCTATGCCGACAAAGATCACGCCGAACAGTGCGAAAATTCCGCCGCCGATGGACAATGCCAGCACCGTCCACAGTATACCGAACAATGCCATGGCAATGCTCATGACAAATCCCTTCATGGACGGACCTCTGCCAGGTTTGATACTTTTCATCTGGATTCCGCCTTTCTCAGTGTTCTTCCGCTGAATATACGGGAAGCTGTACAACGGTCATATCGTGGGACATTGCCGGAACGATCCGGTCAAACAGCACATTCCGGTCGATCCGCAGACTGCTTGTATTCACGCAGGGATGACAGCCTACATATTCGTCCGCCAGCAGATCCGCATCCACCAGCAGGCGTACCTTATTCTCCTTGTCATTCATCAGCCCAAGCACACTTACGGCACCGGGCAGGATATCCAGATATTTTTCCATGAATTCCGCACCGGCGAAAGAAAGTCTGGATGTGCCCAGCTGTCCGGAGAGATCCTTGGTTTTGAACACTTTATCGCCGGGGATCATGAGCAGGTAAAAATCGGTCTGCTGACGGTTGCACAGAAACAGGTTCTTGCACATCCGTGTCCCCAGTTCGCCGTCGATCAGGGCGCAGTCCTCCATTGTATCCGCCGGATCATGATCCACTCTGAAGTATTCGATGCCAAAGCTGTCCAGAAATTCGTAACAGCGGCGTTCCCGTTCCAGCCGCGTTCCCATATCTTCCGGTTTGCCCATGCTTGTGTTTTTTATGTTCATATGTATATCCTCATTCCATTTTCCGGATATTTCGTTTTGAAAATATCCTTTTATTTTTATAGTATAGCACATCTTTTATCCCTTGACAATAAAAAAATGATTATAACAGCGAAAACTTACGTTATATATCCCCTTTTTTCACCCAAATGGGAAAAATCATACAGGTTTTGCAAAGATTTCATAATTCGGACAAATCCGGGAACGCCTGTGGAACAGTATTGGAACATTCCGGGAACATCCGGTGTTGTATACTGTATACGTTCCAAAAAACTTAATTTATTCGGAGGAAACCATTATGCATTTCGAAACTATCGCAAAACTGATCGCAGAAAGAACCGACCGCGACGTTGCGGAAATCACCCTGGAAAGCACTTTTTCCGATCTGGGTATTGATTCCCTGGACACCGTTGAACTGCTGATGCAGCTGGAAGACGCTATCGGCTGTGAGATCGAACTGGACCGCAAGGTGGAAACCGTAGGCGATCTGGTAAAGTTCATCGACGAAAAGACACAGGCATGAATTCATGATCAAGTCAGTTCTTTGTGAAATGCTCGGCATCCGCTATCCCATTTTCCAAGGTGGGATGGCCTGGATCGCCGATGGAAAACTCGCGGCAGCTGTTTCCGAAGGCGGCGGTCTTGGTATTATCGCAGCCGGCAATGCACCTGCCGATTATGTAAATGAGCAGATTCGTATCGCTCGTTCTCTTACAGATAAACCCATCGGACTGAACATCATGCTGCTCAGTCCTTTTGTAGATGAAGTGGCAAAAGCGGCGGCGGAAGCAAAAGTGGAAGTAATCACAACCGGCGCCGGTAATCCTGCCAAATACATGGCTATGTGGAAAGAAGCCGGCAGCAAGGTGATCCCCGTTGTGGCATCCGTAGCCATGGCAAAACTGATGACCCGTCAGGGCGCATCTGCCTTGATCGCGGAAGGCGGCGAAAGCGGCGGACATATCGGCGAACTGAACACCATGGTTCTGGTTCCCCAGATCTGCGATGCCACCCATCTTCCCGTACTGGCAGCCGGCGGTATCGCGGACGGTCGTCAGATGGCGGCGGCATTCATGCTGGGTGCGTGCGGCGTTCAGATGGGCACCCGTTTCCTCAGCGCGGAAGAATGCTCCATCCATCCTACTTATAAAGAAAAAATTCTGAAAGCAACGGATCTGTGTACTGCTGTTACCGGCAAGCGGCTCGGTCATCCCGTACGCAGTCTGCGCACAACCTTTGCCAGAGAATATACAAAAGCGGAATTCGGCGGCGCGTCCGATGAAGCCCTGGAAGCACTGGGTACCGGCGCACTCAGACTTGCTGTACAGGAAGGGGATCTGGAAAAAGGATGCTTCTTAGCCGGTCAGTGTGCCGCAATGGTAAAGAAAGAACAGCCTGCCGCTGAAATTTTATCGGAAATCACCGCTGAAGCGGAACAGGTATTACGGAGGGCATCGGAATGGGTAGAATAGCCTTTATTTTTGCCGGTCAGGGCGATCAGTTCCCCGGCATGGGACAGGATCTTGCCAATACGTATCCTATTGCATCCGCAGTATTTGCCCGGCTGGATGCCATCCGTCCCGGCACTTCCGCCCAGTGTTTTTCCGGCACTGCGGAAGAATTGAAAATAACAAAAAACACACAGCCCTGTCTGTTCGCATATGAACTGGCGGCGGCATCCGTACTGAAAGAACACGGAATCGTACCGGAATGCACTGCGGGATTCTCCCTCGGAGAAGTTGCCGCTGTGACCTTTGCCGGTATGGTGGATGAAGGAACAGGTTTCAATCTGGTCTGCAGACGCGGTGAACTGATGCAGCAGGCGGCTGAAGCTGCCGACACCGCTATGGCTGCCGTTGTCAAGCTGACCGATGAAAAAGTGGAAGAAATCTGCAGTGGATTTACCCATATGTATCCGGTGAATTACAACTGTCCCGGACAGGTTTCCGTAGCAGGTGCTGCAGAGGAAATGGACGCATTTGCCGCGGCGGTGAAGGCTGCCGGAGGACGTGCGCTTCCCCTGAAAGTCAACGGTGCGTTCCATTCTCCCTATATGGTATCCGCCTCTGAATCTTTTGAAAAAGTTCTGGAAAGTGTTGATTTCGCCGCTCCTGCCATCCCCGTATATTCGGATGTTACCGCAGAGCCTTACGGTGAAAACATCACCGAACTTCTTGCCAAACAGATTGCCTCCCCCGTACGCTTTGCAAAAATCGTACAGAACATGATCGACGCCGGTATCGACACCTTTATTGAAATCGGTCCCGGAAAGACCATAAGCGGTCTGGTAGGCAGAATCAGCAGTGATGTAAAGGTTTACACTACAGCAGATATGAACAAAATTCTCGCGGAGGCAGCAGTATGTTAAAAGGTCGCACAGCCGTCATCACCGGCGGTTCCCGTGGTATCGGTGCTGCTATTGCGGAAAAACTCGCCTCCCTTGGGGCAGATGTTGCCATTCTGTACGCCGGAAACACCGAAGCAGCTGAAAATGTATGCCGGAAATGCACGGAACAGTACGGTGTAAAGGCATTGGCTTATCAGTGCAATGTGGCAGATTTCAACGCTGCCAAGGAAACGGTAGCGAAAATCAAAGGGGATTTCGGCACAGCTCATATTCTCATCAACAACGCCGGTATCACCAGGGACGGACTTCTCGCCATGATGCGTGAAGAAGATTTCGACAGCGTTATCGACACCAATCTGAAAGGCGCGTTCAACATGATCCGCCATTGTACCGGTCTTTTTCTCCGTCAGAAAGCCGGGGTTATCATCAACATCAGCTCCGTTGCCGGTATTATGGGCAATGCGGGACAGGCGAACTACTCCGCCTCCAAAGCAGGGCTGATCGGTCTTACCAAATCCACCGCCAGAGAACTGGCACCCAAGGGAATTCGCTGCAATGCGGTTGCCCCCGGTTTTATCGCAACCGATATGACCGAAGATCAGGCGGACAGTCCCCTGCTCGCATCCGTTCCCCTCGGAAGAATGGGTACCCCCGAAGAAGTAGCGGATGGGGTTGCCTATCTGGTATGTGCTGAATATATCACAGGCGAAGTACTTCGTATCGACGGCGGCATTGCAATATGATCCGTCGGAATCATTGTAAAGGAGATACAACATTGGAAATGAAGATTCATCGGGTAGTTGTCACCGGTCTCGGTGCTGTAACACCCATTGGTAATACAATCGAAGCGTACTGGAAAGGACTGCTGGCAGGTAAAAACGGCATTGCTCCCATTACACAGTTCGACACCGCTGATTACAAAGCAAAGCTGGCGGCGGAAGTCAAGGATTTTGATCCTGCGCAGTACATGGACAAAAGCGAGATCCTCCGTACCGACCCGTACACCCGTTTTGCGCTTGCCGCATCCTCCCAGGCAGTGGAAGACAGCGGCATTCTGGGCAGGATTGATCCGGAACGCTTCGGCGTATACTTCGGCGCAGGTATCGGCGGTATTCAGACATTTGAAATTGAACACACCAAACTCATGCAGAAGGGTCCCCGCAGAGTTTCTCCTCTGTTTGTACCCATGATGATTCCCAACATGGCTGCCGGTATGATTGCCATCCGTTTCGGCTGTGAAGGTGCGGCTCTGCCGGCAGTGACAGCCTGTGCTTCCGGTTCCAACGCCATTGGGGAAGCCTATCGCGCCATCCGTCACGGTTATGCGGATGCTATGATTGCCGGCGGTGCGGAAGCTGCCATTGCCGCTACGGGTGTTGCCGGGTTTATCAATATGCAGGCACTGTCCGTATCCGAAGATCCCGATGCCGCTTCCCTGCCCTTCGATAAGCGCAGAGGCGGATTTGTCATCGGTGAAGGTGCCGGTGCATTGATTCTGGAAGAATACGACCATGCCGTTGCCCGCGGTGCGAAGATCTACGGTGAAATCTGCGGTTACGGCTCCACCTGTGACGCATATCACATTACTTCTCCTCATCCGGAAGCAAAAGGCGGTGCCAGAGCCATGGTACAGGCAATGAACGAAGCCGGATATAAGGTTTCCGATGTTGTTTATGTCAACGCCCACGGTACCGGCACACCCATGAACGATCCCACGGAAACCGCTGCCATCAAGAGCGCAATGGGCGAAGAAGCGGCACGCAGAGCATACATCAGCTCCACCAAATCCATGACCGGTCATATGCTGGGCGCGGCAGGTGCTGTGGAAGCTATTGCTTGTGTACTCGCACTGCAGAACGGTATCCTCCCTCCCACCATCAATCTCAAAGAAGCCGACCCCACCTGTGACCTTAACTATATTCCGGGTGAAGCAGTGAAAGTCGATGCGGATCTGGCCCTTTCCAACTCCCTCGGTTTCGGCGGTCACAACGCTTGTCTGGCATTCAGAAAGGTATGAAAATGAAAGAATCCACCATCCGTAAATATGCCGGTCTTATGGCAGAATTCGGTCTCACCGGACTGGAAATTACCGAAGAAAATACCGTAATCCGTCTGGAACGTGCCGCCTCCGCTGCGCCTGCCGTTCCTGCCGTACAGGTCTTACCCCAGGCAGCTCCCGCAGCAGAAGCTGTCCCCGCCCCTCAGATCAGCGACACAGCCGTTATCCGTTCCCCCATGGTCGGTGTGTTCTATGCCGCACCCGCGGAAGACAGAGAACCTTTTGTACACACCGGTGATACCGTGAAAAAAGGGGATGTGCTGTGTATTATTGAATCTATGAAGCTTATGAATGAAATCACTGCGGAACAGGATGGCGTGATCTCGGAAATCTGCGTAAAGAACGGGCAGGTTGTGGATTACGGTGCTGAGCTATTCCGCTTGAAAAAGGTGTAAGATGGATAAAGAACAACTGATGCAGCTGCTTCCCCACAGAGACAATATGCTTCTGCTGGATTCTGTGGACAAAGAAGGCGAGGAAGCAGTGGGTAAATATTATGTACTAGGGGATGAGTTCTTCCTGAAGGGACATTTTCCCGCCAAACCTGTGGTGCCGGGTGTGATCCTGTGTGAGATCCTCGCGCAGTCCGCCTGCGTTCTTCTGACGGATTCCATGAAGGAAGGGACAATTCCCATGTACGCCGGTCTGGATAAGGTACGTTTCCGCGCGCCGGTTGTCCCCGGTGACACCATCGAAACCAGATGCCATATCACCCGTGCGAAGCATCCCTTCTATTTTGCCGAAGGAAAAGCCACTGTCGGCGGTAAAGTATGTGTTACGGCAGAATTCTCATTTGTCATCACAGGAGCATAAGAAATGTTTTCAAAAATTCTCATAGCCAACCGCGGTGAAATTGCTGTACGCATCATCCGTGCCTGCAAAGAAATGGGTATTGCCACGGTGGCCGTGTATTCCGAAGCCGACGAAGGCTGTCTGCACGCTGCACTGGCGGATGAAAGCTACTGCATCGGTCCGGCTGAAGCCGCAAACAGTTATCTCCATACGGAGCATATTCTTTCCGTTGCGGCAATGACCGGTGCGCAGGCTATCCATCCCGGTTACGGCTTTCTGTCGGAAAACGCCTCCTTTGCCAGACTGTGCCAGAAAAACGGTGTGGTATTCATAGGACCCTCCCCGGAAAGTATGGAAAACCTGAGCGACAAAGCGCTCCTCAAGGAAACCATGGAAGCAGCCGGTCTGCAGGTTATTCCCGGTACAAAATGTCTGACGGGGATTCAGCAGGCAAAACAGGAAGCCGAAAGAATCGGATATCCCGTTATGCTGAAGGCTTCCTCCGGCGGCGGCGGCAGAGGAATCCGCAAAATCGAAACCCCTGCCGAACTTGAAACAGCCTATCCTCAGGCAGCCGCCGAAGCATTATCCGCTTTCGGTGACAGCTCCCTGTATCTGGAAAAATACGTATACCCGGCGCGTCACATTGAAATGCAGATTCTGGCAGATGAAGACGGGAATGTGGTATGTCTGGGCGAGAGGGACTGTTCTCTCCAGCGACACAACCAGAAGCTTATCGAAGAAACACCCTCCCCTGCCATCAGCCCTGCCCGCCGTCGGGAAATCATGGACAAGGTAATCCATGCGGTCAAGCAGATCGGGTATGTAGGTGCAGGTACGCTGGAATTTCTGTACGACCGGAATGACAATTTCTGGTTTATGGAGATGAATGTACGGCTTCAGGTGGAACACTGTGTCACGGAAATGCTGACGGGAATTGACCTGGTAAAATGGCAGATCCGTATTGCGGCGGGAATTCCCCTGTCCTTTACCCAGGATTTTGTAAAACTGGACGGTTCTGCGCTGGAATGCCGTATCAATGCTGCCGGCTGCGGTACACTGAAGCTGCTGCACGTTCCCGGCGGTCCCAATGTACGGTTTGACACCTATCTGGTAGGCGGCACCACCGTTTCTCCGTACTACGATTCCCTGCTGGGCAAACTGGTCGTCCGGGCGGTTACCCGTGAAGAGATGCTGCGAAAAATGAAAGCGGCGCTTTGCGAATTGGTTGTGGAAGGAATTCCCACCAATATTGAAGAACAGCTCCGACTCATCAGCGATGACCGGTTTATGTCCGGAACCTACGATCTGACATTTATGGGAGGCCGATAATTATGGCATTTCTGCAATTTTTAAAACCGAAAAATGAACTGGAATCGGGCGGAAGAGCCGCGGCGCCTGTACAGCAGGATTCCGGCGAACCCGAAAAGACCTGTCCCAACTGTCATAAATCCATTCCTCTCAGCAAATTGTGGGCAGACCAGCTCACCTGCGCCTGCGGTCACCATTTCCGCATGAAAGCCAGACAACGTATCCACATTCTGACGGATAAAGGCAGTTTTACGGAACTGTTTTCGGATATTCACTCTGCCGATCCCCTGTTCTTCCCCGGCTATCAGGACAAGCTGGAAACCGTCCGGAATGCCAGCGGTGAGGAAGAAGCCGTTATCTGCGGAAGAACCAGAATCGGCGGCGAGGAATGCTGTTTGTTTGTTATGGAGCCCTACTTCATGATGGGCAGCATGGGCAGCGCGGTGGGAGAGAGGATCACTTCCCTTTTCGAATATGCTGCGGAAAACCGTCTCCCCGTAGTCGGCTTTACCGTTTCCGGCGGAGCGAGAATGCAGGAAGGTTTGATTTCTCTGATGCAGATGGCAAAAGTCAGTGCAGCGGTAAAACGCCACAGTGACGCCGGATTATTCTATCTGACGGTACTGACCGATCCCACAACGGGCGGTGTTACTGCCAGCTTTGCCATGGAGGGAGATATTCTCATTGCCGAACCGGGTGCTGTCGTGGGTTTCGCCGGTGCCAGAGTCATTGAACAGACCACCAGAAAGGCCCTGCCAAAAGGTTTCCAGAAAGCTGAATTTGTTTTGGAGCACGGTTTTATCGACGCCATTGTACATCGCCGTGAACAGGTTGAAACCATTGCTTCCCTTTTACGTATCCACAACGGAGGTCAGAAAGAATGACGCAATCACCTTATGAACGGGTAAAAATGGCGCGGGACAACAAGCGTCCTACCGGAAATGACTATATTTCCAATATATTTGAAGATTTCTTTGCACTCCACGGAGACAGACGTTTCGGAGATGACCAGGCAGTGGTGGGCGGCATTGCCCGTCTGGATGACAAACCCGTTACGGTAATCGCCATTGAAAAAGGACACACTGCCAGAGAGAGAGCCAGCCGGAATTCCGGTGCGCCCCATCCAGAAGGATACCGCAAAGCACTGCGGCTGATGAAACAGGCTGAAAAATTCGGACGGCCCATTATCTGTTTTGTAGATACCTCCGGCGCCTACTGCGGTATCAGTGCCGAAGAACGGGGTCAGGGACTTGCCATTGCGGAAAACCTGATGGAAATGTCCACTTTATGCGTCCCCATTATCTCCGTACTTATCGGGGAAGGCGGAAGCGGCGGTGCGCTGGCTCTTGCGGTAGCGGATGAAGTATGGATGCTGCAGAATGCGGTATATTCCGTAATTTCTCCGGAAGGATGTGCCAGCATACTCTGGAAGGATCCCACCCGTGCGGAAGCGGCAGCTGTCAGTCTCAAGCTCACAGCGGAAGATGCCAAAACCCTGGGTGTTATCGAAAAGATCATTCCGGAAAAGAATATCGGAGAAGAATCTTTTTACACAGAAATGAAAAAAATGCTTTCCCAGACCATCGGGCAGCTTGAAGAGGATTCTGAACTTCTTCAGAAGCGTTATGATCGTTTCCGTTCTATCGGGAAACAAGGAGTTTGACCATGAGCAGTATATACAAAAAATTTTGTAAAGAAACATTTGACGAAGCCGGACGGCTGATAGATTTCAAACTGCAGTATCCGGATGATTTCAATTTCGGATACCACGTGGTGGACGCCATTGCCGATGAGACTCCCGACAAGCGCGCCGTTGTCTGGTGCAACACGGAAAATGAAGAAAAAATGTTCACATTCGGCGACATCCGGAAGCTCAGCAACCAGGCGGCAAATCTGTTCTCCGCCTCCGGAATCGGGAAAGGTGACAGAGTTCTGGTTCTGCTGAAGCGGCACTGGGAATACTGGGTGATCGCTGTAGCACTCCATAAACTGGGTGCTGTCCTCATTCCCGCAACCCATATGCTTCTGCCGGAGGATCTGGTCTATCGTATCCGCAGTGCCAATGTATGTGCGATTGTATGTACACCTCAGAATGAGGTGCCTGAAAAGGTCGTCACGGCGGTACAGGAAAGCGGTGCTGCTCTGAAGCTGTGGACTGTACAGGATGATGTTCCCGGCTTTGCCAATTTCAACCGGGAAATGGAAGCGGCTTCCGAGGATTTCACCCCTGTAAAAACAAAAGCCACCGATCCCATGGCGCTGTATTTCACCTCCGGCACCACCGGACAGCCGAAAGGGGTTATTCACGATTTCACATACCCTCTCGCCCACATTGTTACTGCGAAATACTGGCAGTGTGCGGAAGATGACGGTCTGCACTTCTCCGTAGCGGAAACCGGCTGGGCAAAAACCTCCTGGGGAAAAATTTACGGTCAGTGGCTGGTGGGCAGTGCGGTAATGGTCTATGATTTCGACAATTTTGACCCCAAAGCACTGACGCACATCATCAACACCTATGGCGTAACCACGTTCTGTGCGCCGCCGACGGTTTACCGGTATCTGGTACGCAAAGGAATTCCGGATATGCCGGGGCTGCATCATGCCGTTACCGCAGGAGAAATGCTGGCGCCCGAAGTATTCCGTAAGTTCCGTGAACGTACCGGACTGACGTTGTATGAAGGTTACGGACAGACGGAAACGACCCTGCTCCTTGCCAATTTCCGGGGAGAAACGCCGGTAGAAGGCTCGATGGGTACTGCTTCTCCTTTATACAATATTGCATTAAGGCAAAAGGACGGCTCTCCCGCAGCTGCCGGAGAGATCGGGGAAATTGTCATCGTTCCCCCCGCAGATGGCAGCCGCAACGGTATTTTCTCCGGGTACCTGGAGAATGAACTCCAGTATCAGTATGTATGGCGTGACGGTGTATATCACACGGGGGATGCAGCATGGCAGGATGAAAACGGCCACTTCTGGTTCCACGGCAGATTCGATGATATCATCAAAACCGGTGGATTCCGTGTAGGTCCCTTTGAAGTGGAAAATATTCTTATGGAACATCCCGCAGTTCTGGAATGTTCCGTGATCGGGGTTCCCGACAGTCTCAGAGGACAGTCCATCAAGGCAGTCATCATGCTGAACAGCGGTTACGAAGCAAGCCGTCAGCTGGAAAATGAGCTGCGGAATTTCGCCAACAGCCGTCTGGCAGAATACAAATGGATTCGTCTGGTGGAATTCGTAGACGAAATGCCAAAAACCATCAGCGGCAAAATCCGCAAAAATGAACTGCGCAATCGTGAAAGTAAAGAATAAATTATTGTTTTGTGGGGAAGAAAAACTTTTTTAAAAAGTCTTTCTTCCCCACACCTCATCTTTTCCAAAACTTTCGAAAAAAATAGGTAAAAAAACAGACTGTCATGTATGGCGGACAGTCTGAAATTCAGTTGTATTTCTGTTGAAAAAGTTTGGATGGGCCGGCAGGAGTTACGCAGTTATTTCTCTTTCTTCATCATTCTGTATATCGTATTTCTGGAAATGATCTGCCATAAACGGTACTGTATTGGAATAGATTTCTCTGGACGGAACGTATCCGAAAAAATTCTTGTAGCTTCGATAAAATGTTGTATACTCATTAAAACCGCATTTTTCGTACACCTCGGTGGGCTTTTCTCCCATGGCGATCAGACTCTGGGCTGCGAGCAGACGTTTGGCGGTTATGTATTTCTTGGGGCTCCGCTTCAGTTCGCTTTTAAACAACCGGAACAGGTAACTTTCCGTTACAAAGAAATTTGCCGTAATTTCACTGATGTTCTTAATCGCAAACAGGTTATCGTTAATGTATTTCAGCACTTCCGAAAGCATGGGACTGACTGCCGAAAATGCGGATCGCTCCGTTTTCTCCGCGGCGATACTGATGCAGAAAAACAACTCCTTCAGCAGAAGCATCATCACCTTCGTGAAATTTTTCGCATCCAGTCCCTCGTAATAGTAATCCATTTTCCGGAAGATACCGTCCGCCACCGGATTGGATGCGATGCTGATAACCTCCAGATTTTCGGGAATCAGGGCGTTTTCTTCCTCGTTCAGCCCGGTTCCCGGAAACAGAACATCGTATCTTTCATATCGCTCGGAAGTATCTATCTGGATATAATGGTATTTCGACGGGCGGATGAACATGAGGTCGCCTTTCTGCAGTTTGTATTTCCGGTCCTCGATGATCAGCGTGGCATCACCGCTTATGAAGTACAGAAGTTCGTACAAATTGTGGGTGTGCATGAAAAATGCATCGCACGGCGGATTATCGGTTATGGTATGCTTGTACAAAAGTCCGTTGTATTCAAACGTATAATCAAGGGGAAACACGCAATCACCTCCCTGTACACACAGTATAGCATATTGGTTCACTTTATGCAATATATTTGTCACTTTTTTGCCATTTACTTTGAAAAAAATTCCTTATATAATAATAACAGAAGCTGTAAAACAACAGCATTCCGAAAATTTCTGAAATCTGGGAGGCGTATGTATTATGAAAAAACTGAACGTAGCCATCATCGGTCAGGGGCGAAGCGGGAAAGATATCCACGGCGCATTTTTCCGCACGGAAGCCAACACCTATTACACGGTAAAATATGTAGTGGATTATGATGAAGTAAGAAGAAAAGCTGCCGAGGAAATCCATCCTGGATGCACCACTTTTGCCGACTACCGTGAACTGTTCAAGCTGGACGACATTGATCTTGTTGTAAACAGCACCTATTCCAATACACACTATTCCATCACCAAGGAATTCTTAGAAAAAGGATTCAATGTACTGGTGGAAAAACCCTTCGGCAGAACCCGTTACGAATGTGATGACCTGATCAAGACGGCAAAGGACAACAATGTCGTTCTGGCCGTTTTCCAGCAGAGTTTCTACGCACCCTATTACCAGTTCACCCTCGAAAAAATCAACGAGGGCATCCTCGGCGATATCAAGCAGGTCAGCCTCCGCTACAACAGCTTCCAGAGACGCTGGGACTGGCAGACCCTGCAGAAGAAGTGTGCCGGCGGTCTGTACAACTCCGGTCCGCACCCGGTTGGTTTTGCACTGGGTTTTCTGGGATTTGATAAAAACACGGAAGTCGTATTCAGCCGTCTCGGTCTGTCCATGACCAGCGGTGACGCGGACGACTATGCCAAGGTTATCCTCACAGCACCCGGCAAACCCGTAGTAGACCTGGAAGTTATCTCCAGCGATGCTTACAACGATTACTGCATCAAGATCATCGGCAGCAGAGGTACCCTCAAGTGCAATACCGGTTCCTATAAGCTCACCTACATTGTTGACGGCGAAAACCCCGAAAGACCGGTTCAGGAAGATACCCTGAGGGGTCCCAACGGCGAACCCAAATACTGTTCCGAACAGCTCATCAAGCACACGGAAGAAGGAAATTTCGGCGGATCTGCTTTTGACGTAGGTACCAAATCCCTTTACGAGCAGCTGTATTTCAAGATCACCGAAGGCAGACCCATGGACGTTACCCCGGAAATGGCACGTGATATCGTTAACGTGATCGAAACCGTTCACGCACAGAATCCTCTGCCGATGGTATATTGATGATAAGGAGATAATTTATGAAAAAAGTCGCGATTCTCGGATGTGAAAATTCTCATGCAAGCAATTTTCTGCAGTATATAAAGGACAGACCCAAATTTTCCGATGTGGAAGTGGTCGGTATCTACAGCAATGAAGCGGAAGCGGTGGAGAAGCTCCACAACAAGTACGGCGTTCCTGTTATGGAAAATCCCGAAGATGCGGTTGGCAGGATCGACGGTCTGATCATCACCGCCCGTCACGGTGACAATCACTACAAATATGCCAAGCCCTACATTGCCAGCGGTATTCCCATGTTCATCGACAAGCCCATTACCATCAGCGAAGACGAAGCCGTTCAGTTTATGAGTGAACTGAGAGAAAACGGCATCCGCATCACCGGCGGTTCTTCCGTAAAGCACGCCGATCTGATTTACGATCTGAAAGCCAAAGCACAGGCGGAGGAAGGCGGCAGGACCATCGGCGGTGTTATACGTGCCCCTCTTTCTTCCGACAGTCCTTACGGCGGTTTCTTCTTCTATTCCCAGCACCTGGTGGAAATGTCCTGCGAAGTGTTCGGACGTTACCCCAAGTCCGTTATGGCATGCCAGTCCGGGGAAAAGAGCGTAAGAAGTGTGCTGCTGCGGTATCCCGACTTTGATGTACACGGCACTTTCTGTGATCACAACTACATCTATCATATGCTCCGTTACACCACCGATCAGGTACAGGGAGGCACTCTGGAGTTCGGAGAAGCCTTCTGCAGAGAATTTGACGAATTCCACAAGCTGCTCCACGGCGGCGAACAGAAGATCAGCTACGAGGACTTCATTTCCCCCGTGTTCATCATGAACGCCCTTGCACGTGCTCTGGAAAGCGGCAAGGAAGAACCGGTAAAGGAGTACACTCTGTAATGGGAAAGTTCATTTTATCCGGATTTTCCGATGAATTTGACCGCAATTTCACAGAGCAGGTCAAGGGAATGGCCAATTACGGCATCGGCTATTTGGAAGTTCGTTTTGTCGGTGCAAAGAATATTGCCGATCTGACCCGCGAGGAAGTGGCAGAGCTGAAAGCCGATCTGGACACTTACGGTATCAAGGTCAGCGCCATCGGTTCTCCTTTGGGAAAGATCAGGCTGGACGAAGATATGGACGCCCATATGGAAACAGCCAAGCGTGTGTTTGAAACAGCGAACACCCTGGGCACAAAGCTGATCCGTATATTCAGTTTCTATCCCCCGGAAGGAAAGAATATTGACCACTGCCGTGACGATGTTTTCGCCGGTGTGGACAAGCTGCTGAACCTTGCGGACGAATTCGGCGTAGTGCTGTGTCACGAGAATGAAGCAAGGGTATACGGTCAGAAACCGGAAAACTGTCTTGATCTGATGAAGCATTTCGGCGGCAGACTCAAGGTCGTTCTGGACATGGGGAATTTCACTCTGGAAAATCACAATCCCTACACGGCATACCAGATGCTGAAGGAACATATCGCATATTTCCACATCAAGGACGGACTTGCCGGAGGTTCCATTGTACCGCCGGGTAAGGGAGATGCCAGAATTGCGGACATTCTCGCCGATTATGCGAAAACAATGGACAAGGATGTATTTGTCTCTCTGGAACCCCACCTGCGCCGCTTCTCCGGTTTGAAGAATCTGACGGATTCTACGTTTGCGTATCCGTACACATATGATACGCCGCAGGATGCGTTTACCGATGCGGTTGTGAAGATGCGTGAGATTCTGAAGGGGATACAGTAAATGAATAGAGAAACTCCCACGATCGGTTTGGTTTGGTCGTGGGAGTTTTTGTGCATTCACTTATTCGTTGTTCTCGCCTGAATCTGCCAGTTCCTTTGCCTTTGTAAGGATCTGCCTGAAACGTGTTTCCTCTCGTACACGGTCAAATCCGTCCCAGCCTCTGCCAGGAGATGTCATTGCGGCATACATAAACCGGGCTTTGTCCGAAAATATCGTCATACGCTTCGAATATTCCTTTTTTCCATCCGGGAATTGATACATCCACTCGTTTTTCACTGCTTTGATTCCATGGAAAAGCCAGTCATGGCCAAGAGAAAGTGCGGTATCGTTAGGAATCTTTCCCCATTCCACAAATATTTCATATGCTTTATCAAGATTCGCATATCCTTCTTCATCATGTCCACTTCTGAACAAATGATATGCTAACCGTAGCAGATTCTCACCATACCATCCCAGCCATGCCGGCGGTATCTCCTTGTTTTCACCAAAAGATTGCATCGGTTCTAAAAGGTATGCAGACTCTGCAGCAGCTTTTTGCGGATCATTCCAATTTCCGGGATTTGACGTCATCAAATAGCAAACTCGTTCCAACATATTTGCGCCTTTACGAAGAATTAATTCATCATAATTCCTCTGGTCTACAAGACATAATTCCAGGATATCCCTCCTGCAGGCAGTATAGTCTTCAGGACACATGGCAGACCATTTTTCGAAATCTTCATCATTGCCGAGTCTGCACATCAGCCGAATCGCAGAATCACGGTAAGACTGTTCAGTGGAACCGGCAATGATCTTCTCACATTGCTCACGAAGAAGCGGCAGGTACTCTTTTCTGATCTCCTGATCGGAAAAGAAAATAGCAGCGCCCAATTCAAGCGCAATATCATAATTCTTGGGGTATTTCTCAGCGTATTTTTTACAAAGAGCAAGTTTTTCTGCAATAGCATCACCAGGCAGTTCTTCGCGAATAAGATGGAAGAACTTTTTTATATCTTCTTCACGGGAAATATCATCATTCCCCAGCAATTCATCTATCGTGATCTCAAAATAATTGGCAATCGCCGGCAGAAGGGTAATATCCGGATAGCCGCCGCGTTCCCAGTTTGAAACAGCCTGGGCGGTAACACCGAGAGTTGAAGCAAGCTCTTCCTGGGTCATGTTCCGTGTTTTTCGCTGTTTAATAATGTTTTCGGCAAGTTTTAATTCTGTCATTGTCGATTTTCCTTTCATTACGAATCATGACTGTACGTACTGTCTGAATGTATTATAACAGATGAATATGTCTGCGTCAATAACGCCGTTTTTGTGTTTTACTCAAGCTATGTTTGAGTTTTACTGTTTTTGTTTTAGTCCACCGCCAAAATCCCACCCCTCTCCCCGCAAAATTTTATGCTGAATGCCAAGAAATTCCTTCACCTGAAACCTTGCATACACATAGGAATTATGATATAATATCAATATAATTTTTCATCTTACACAAATGAAAAACAGTTTTATTCTAAGGAGAATACATATATGATTCGTATTGGTATCACAGGTTACGGCAATCTGGGGAAAGGTGTGGAATGTGCGGTCACGGCTGCGGAGGATATGGAGCTGGTGGGGATCTTCACCCGCAGAGATCCCGCTTCCGTTAAGCCTCTGACAAATGTTCTCGTATACACCATGGAACAGGCGGAAAAGATGGTCGATCAGATTGATGTTATGATCATCTGCGGCGGCAGTGCCAACGACCTGCCCAAACAAACAACCGCTCTCGCCGGTCTGTATAATGTAGTAGACAGTTTTGATACCCACGCGAAGATTCCGGAACATTTTGCCAACGTGGACGCAGCTGCCAAGACCGGTGGTCATCTGGCGCTGATCTCCGCAGGCTGGGACCCCGGTATGTTCTCCCTTAACCGTCTGTACGCCCAGGCAATCCTGCCGAATGGCAGTGACTACACCTTCTGGGGTAAGGGTGTCAGCCAGGGACATTCCGATGCCATCCGCCGCATTCCCGGTGTCAAGGATGCCCGTCAGTACACCATTCCCGTGGAAGAAGCGGTTGAACGGGTACGCAGAGGCGAAAATCCCGTGCTCACCACCGGCGAAAAGCACACCCGTGAATGTTTTGTGGTTGCCGAAGAAGGCGCGGATCTGCAGGCAATCGAAACCGCCATCAAGACCATGCCCAACTATTTCGCCGATTATGATACAACGGTTCATTTCATCAGCGAAGAAGATTTGAAAAGAGATCACTCCGGCATTCCCCACGGCGGTATGGTCATCCGCACCGGTATTACCGGACTGCAGACCGAACACAAACACGTGATCGAATACAAGCTTACCTTAGAATCCAATCCGGAGTTCACTTCCAGTGTTCTCTGCGCCTGTGCCCGCGCGGTTTACAGACTGGCAGGCGACGGAAAAACAGGATGTGCTACACTGTTCGATGTTCCTCCGGCGTATCTCCATCCCGCTTCTGCAGATGAACTGAGAAAGAATCTGCTGTAAGACAAAAGAAAATCCCGGATGCTTTTTGTCGGCATCTCGGGATTTTTTTGTATTCTGAACGGTTTACATCTGCTGCAATTCGGTGTGCAGGTTCTCTATCTGGATCATTTTTTCTATGAAATTGCGTTCTGTGAAGAAATAGTGGTTGGAAGTTTCATATCCGATCAGGGAGGATTTTTCCATGAGTGCAAGCTGTTTTACGATAATCTCCCGTTCCGCTTCCAGCAGCTGCAGCATTTCCTGTTTGCTACCGGGGAGTTCCCGTTTGGCGGCGGCATACCGGGTATGGATAACATCGGCGTATATCTGCAGTGCCGCGAATCTGGCGAATAACGCAAGTTCCGCTGTTTTTTCGTCCTGTACCACATCATCCAGCATGTCACAGGCTTCGTCCCAGGCGGTCAGCATTTTCCCGAACTGCGACAGATATACCTCAATGGGATACGGTGCTGTCCAGTCTTCGTAATGGTCGGTGGAATACCCTACCATGGCAGATCCTTTTTTATCCGGCGTAAGACTCCACAGATTTGCCGCACCCATATTCTTCGGTGAATAATAGGCTGTACCGATGCTGAACGGATATTCGCGGAATCCTTCGCAGAACAATTTCACCGCCCGGTGTATCTTCTCACCGTTTTCTCCAAACTGTTTGCTGTACCACTTTTCCATTGAAAATTCTTCGGGGGATGCGAGATAATCCGCCACTGCATCATACGCAATGGAAGGATAGCCGCCGAGGGTCCAGGTCAGC
>JAFUKI010000058.1 GCA_017467815.1 Clostridia bacterium | reverse complement strand
GCATGTGCATTAAATTTGAAACGGCTGGTGAAATACATGGGGAGAAGTCCACACCGTTTGATTATACAGTTATTGAGTCTGTTTCTCTGTTGGAGGACGGGCTTTTTTCTGTGGTTCATAGGGCGTTTGTCAACAGAACCGTTTCGTTCACCCCTTAGTGGTTACGTTGCTATAGACAAAAAACAATATTTATTTTTCGATTGCAAACAGAAGTTTTGCTACGTCGAAAAACTTGTATGGCTTGAACGGAATTCTATTATAAAAGCTAATATCAGACCAAGCATTTATATAATTCACTAAATCTTTATTGATTGCCTCTATGTGATCCCAAAAGTACTCGGCATAATTTTCGGTTTCTAAATCTGTATTTAATGCGCCAAACTCAAAGTTAAAATCAGACATAACACTTCTGAGTTCTGAATTCATAGCATCATTTATAGTAAGAACATAAGACTGAGAAGTAATTTTCTCTAAAGAACGGTTAACATACTTGGTTGATTGTAAGAGTGAATTTCGGAAAAACTCTAAAAGATATTGCTGCCGTTCTGGCTCTAAAAGGTTATAATTTGACTTAACTATTTCATACCATTCCACCCAGGAGTGTTTTTCGTTATTATAGTCATTATCTTTAAAACAGACTGCACAAATTTCAGCCCATGTTCCCACAAAAAAACCAATACTAACTTGAAGATCGGCATATATGGCATCATATATATCATTTGCTTTTTGGTTTGCTTTTTTTACATTAACATAATCAATTATCCATGCAACCAAAGTGGATGCTATACAACCGTAAGACAAGTTCTTTAAAACTTCCAAAATTACCTCCAACAGTTTGCAAGAAAAGGTCGGTACTGTTATAGAAATAATTAATGCCACCACAGATATTGTAATAATTAGTATATACATTGTGTGGTGAACTCGATTAGGATTTGAAATGGCACGTTTCATGGTATTTATTCCTCCTTGATATATAAAAAGCCGCAAAGTAACCCTACTCTGCGGCTTTTTCTGCGGCGTAAACCGCATCGATCATCGGAGTGACAGGAATCGAACCTGCGCGATCTTGGTCCCAAACCAAGCGCCTTACCATTAGGCAACACCCCGAAATAAATATTCAATTGTGGTCAAAACTGTGGTCAGCTTTCTTTTCTCACGTTCAACTCAACCGAAAACGGGAGAATAAACGAGAAAATCAACGAAAACAAAACCTTCCTCGGAGACTGCGGCACAGCGGTGATTTGCTCCCAAACGTCGCGCGCTACCAGCTGCGCCACACCCCGCTAAACGCCAACAACATATCTCATTAATTATACAACCAAAACCGGAATCTGTCAATACAAAAATAAAACTTTCCCAAAAATCCCCAATTCCACACCCTGTAATTCTTAACACAACATCAACATTCAGTTTACTGTTTCGACTTGCATTTTCGGAATTCCCATGATATAATAATATAAAATAACATAAGTATAATTACAGAATATCACACCCGACAAGGTGGACTTTTTGTTGTTGTCGGATGATGCCTGTAATGCGAACTGTACGTGAAAGGAGAATCCCCCTCTTGCATAATCATAAGTCACTTCTTGCAGAAAAGATTCATGAGTCTTTTTCTTCCGTCCTGCCTGTGGCTCTGATTGTTTTGTTCCTGTGCTTTACACTGACACCGATCTCCGGTGATATGCTCATGACTTTTGCCATGGGTGCCGTAATGCTGGTGGTCGGTATGGGTATGTTCACTCTGGGCACCGAACTGGCTATGACACCGATGGGTGAATATGTCGGCGCACAGATGACAAAATCCAGAAAAATTCTTAGCATTATCTTTATCTCCCTGTTTGTCGGAATGATGATCACCATTTCCGAACCTGACCTGCAGGTTCTGGCAGAACAGGTGCCGAATATCCCGAACCTTGTGCTGGTGTGGTCCGTAGCGGCCGGCGTGGGTGCATTCCTCGTAATCTCCATGCTCCGTATCCTCTTTCGGATTCAGCTGCGGTATCTGCTGTGGATATTCTACCTGATTGTCTTTGTCCTGGCGTTTATCGTTGACCCCTCTTTCCAGGCGGTTGCTTTTGACTCCGGCGGCGTTACCACAGGTCCCATGACCGTTCCTTTTATCATGGCACTGGGTATCGGTGTGGCATCCATTCGTTCTGACAAGGAAGCATCGGGAGACAGCTTCGGTCTGGTTGCACTTTGTTCCGTCGGTCCGATTCTGGCAGTTCTGCTTCTCGGTATCCTCTATCCCACCGGAGAAGCGGCTTATACGCCCGAAGTTTATGCCGTGCCGTCCGATTCCAGAGAGATGGTCAAACTGTTTCTGGAAAACTTCCCCCATTTCATTAAAGAAGTAACCATGGCGCTTTTGCCCATCATCGTGTTCTTCTTCGTCTATCAGATGTTCCATTCACGGATAGGGAAGGATACACTCCTGCGTATCCTGGTCGGCGTATTTTTTACATATATTGGCCTTGTCCTGTTCCTGACCGGCGCAAATGTCGGCTTCATGCCTGCCGGTAAAGCCATCGGTGCCGCAATGGGCGGATTTGATATGAACTGGATCGTGATTCCGATCGGTATGATCATCGGTTACTTTATCGTAGCTGCCGAACCGGCTGTACATATTCTGAAAAAACAGGTTGAAGAAATTACAGCAGGCGCCATTCCCGCCAAAGCTCTTGTTATGGCAATGGGATTCGGTGTTGCTGCCTCTGTCGGCATCGGTATGATCCGCGCACTGACGGGAATCTCCATCTTCTGGTTCCTGATTCCCGGTTATGCCATCGCTCTTGCTCTGACACTGTTTGTTCCGCCGATTTTCACTTCCATCGCATTTGACTCCGGCGGAGTAGCTTCCGGTACCATGACGGCAACATTCCTTCTGCCGTTTACAATGGGCGTGTGCGAAGCTGCCGGCGGTAATATTTCCACAGACGCTTTCGGCGTAGTGGCAATGGTAGCCATGACTCCCCTGATTGCCATTCAGATTCTCGGTCTTGTATATAAGATCCGTCTGCTCAAGCAGGAAAAGAAAGAACCCGTTATCTACGGCGACGACGAAATTATCGATCTGCTGGCATAAAAGAGTCCGGCGCAGTCAGTATACCGCAGACATACAGTCGTCCGTCATCGGCATACTTGTGTCCCCTGCAAATTCAATAAGGATGTAGCCTATGAAGAATATACATTTATTAGTGACAATCGCACGGCGTGATGAAAGCGAAGAATTTATCCAGTTTTTCGCCAGACATGATGTGCAGACGGTTTACTCAGCAGTAGCAGAGGGAACCGCAAGACCCAGCACGTTGTCCCGCCTCGGATTGATGGAAACGGGGAAATCGGTAATCTTCGCCATTGTTCCCGGCAACCGCACCGCCCATCTGTTCAACCGGATGTCGATAGAATTGCGTATCGACCTGCCGGACAGAGGCGTATCCGTTGCGGTGCCCCTTTCCAGTATAGGCGGTGCGAAAGCATATCAGTATTTCCTGAACGGAACCGATGAAAAAGATGTGGAGGGAGAACCCATGCAGTCTAATTATGAATTGATTATCGCGATCACGCAGGCCGGCTGTACGGAAATCGTAATGGATGCTGCCCGTGCAGGCGGTGCAGGCGGCGGAACCGTTGTCCATGCCAAGGGAACAGCAGCCGGTACGGAAAAATTCTTCGGCGTATCCCTGGCTGCGGAAAAGGAACTGGTGTTTATCGTATCTTCTGTGGACAAAAAGAAGGATATCATGAAGTCCATTATGGATAAAGCCGGTGTCAATACGGAAGCCCATACCCTGGTGTTTTCTATGCCGGTCGCGGCTACCGCAGGCTTCAAACTCTTTGATGTGGATGAGGTCGGATAAAGAATACTTCCCAAACTGAACCGGATTATGTAACGGGATATGTGTGCACCGCATATCCCGTTTTCCCGGGGTTTGCATCTATCTGAAAGAACGTTCTGGCAATAGTTTGTCATAAATAACAGGGAATATGAATAGAATAATTTCCGAAAACAGGCATTATATGCCTTCGGTACTGTACAAAAAATACAGGTAAAAAATCTTTGGGAAATTACAAAAATCCTATTGACAAACAGGACGAAATGATGTATAATATCATCTGTTAGTAATAAGCAGAACATACTCCGTTCTCACCGTACGATAATTGAGTTGTCCGGTTCATAAAGCCAACCGTTTGTCGGTTTGTTTTCGTGCGGGGATATGTTTCCGGCACGTTTTTTGTTTTTAAATGGAGGTGCTTAACATTAGCGCAAAAGAACTGTACATCAATGACGACATCAGAGCAAAGGAAGTCCGTATGCTGGACGAAAACAACGGTCAGCTGGGAATTATGAATTTGAATGATGCCAAGGCCTACGCCTACGATAAGGGATTGGATTTGGTAATGATCGCTCCCACCGCTACTCCTCCGGTATGTCGTGCAATGGACTACGGTAAGTACCGTTACGAGCAGGACAAGAGAGAGAAGGAAGCGAGAAAGAAGCAGCAGGTTATCGAAATCAAGGAAGTTCAGCTTTCCTGCCGTATCGATACCCACGATTTTGAAACCAAAGCCGGTCACGCAATCAAGTTTTTGCAGGATGGTAACAAGGTGCGGGTAAAGCTCAAGTTCAAAGGTCGTGAAATTCAGCATCAGGAACTTGGCAAGGAAATGCTTGATAAGTTTGCTGAAGCGTGTTCTGAAGTCGGCGCCGTCGACAAGAAGCCTGTTCTGGAAGGCAGACAGCTGACCATGTTCATCGCTCCCATCAGCGGAACGAACCAGGCGAAATAAACGGTTTCGTGCAGAAAAATAAAAAACGTCCGGGGAATACCGAATGGTATAGTTCATTTCAGTTGACCCGGCAAGATCATATACTCCAAATCGAAAGGATAAGAAAAAATGGGAAAGATCAAGACACACAAGGCATCTGCCAAAAGATTTGCTGTTACCGGTACCGGTAAAGTAAAGGTTTATCATTCCGATCATCGTCACAACCTGGGCCAGAAGACAGCCAAGAGAAAGAGACATCTCCGCAGCAGCCAGATCCTCAGCCCGGCAATGACCGCTAACGTAAAGAGACTGATCGGTCAGGACTGAGTTACAACAAGACGATACGATAGAAAGGATTCATAAAAATGGCAAGAGTTAAGGGCGCTATGATGGCGCGTAAGAGAAGAAATAAAGTATTAAAGGCTGCCAAGGGTTATTGGGGCTCCAAGAGCAAGCACTTCAAGATGGCCAAGCAGGCTGTAATGAAGAGCGGTAACTATGCATACATCGGTCGTAAGCAGAAAAAGAGAGAATTCCGCGCTCTGTGGATTGCTCGTATTTCCGCACAGGCTAAGGTTAACGGCATCAACTATTCCAAGCTGATGAACGGTCTGAAGAAGGCTGGTATTGACCTGAACAGAAAGATGCTTGCAGAAATCGCTGTTGCTGATAAGGACGCATTTGCAGAACTGGTAGAAAAGGCAAAGGCTGCTCTTTAATCGACAAGCTATAAATGGGTGTTGCAGCTGTATGTGACACCCATTCTTTGTATTAAGTTTCAGTGCGGAAACGCACCAAAAATGACGTAAAATCAGGGAATCAACGGAGGAAACGGGCTTGCAGAAGGAAATATTTCTGAAAGAATATCATGCAGAATATATCAAAGCCAGAACCGGCTCAACCATAACCATGCTTGCAAAATTGCAGGACGCGAAATACCGGGACGAATACGGCCTGTTTATCGCGGAAGGCATCAAGTTAGCAAGGGAAGCGCTCCGTTATTCCACGGTGATGAAAATGGTTGTCTGTGAGGACGCGCTGCAGAATCCGGAGGCGGAACAGCTTCTGGCGGAATCCAGACAGTTTTCTGCAGGAATCGAATACATCCTGACCTCCACAGAAGCATTTTCAAAAATCAGTACAGAAAAAGCTCCCCAGGGGATCATCGCCGTTCTCCCGAAAAATGTCGGTTGTCCGTCTGCATGGGAAAGGGAAGCACGCTACCTGATTCTGGACACAATTCAGGATCCGGGCAATGTGGGTACCATTCTCCGTTCCGCTGCGGCATTCGGTGTAGATGCACTCATCCTTTCCGACTGCGCCGATGTCACATCCCCGAAAACTGTCCGTGCTTCCATGGGTGCTGTTTTCCGTTGTCCGGTGTACACAACCCGTGAACTGCCGGAAGTCATCGGACAGCTGAAAGAAAACGGACACAGAGTTCTGGGTGCCGCCCTTGGAGAGAATACCATGGTGCTGGGAAAAGCGAATCTGAAGCAGAACGACGTGATTATAATCGGCAACGAAGGTCACGGCATCCGCAATGAAGTGCTGGATGTATGTGACGAAACCATCCGCATTCCCATGAGCGAAACCACGGAAAGCCTCAACGCATCCATCGCCGCTTCCGTACTGCTGTGGGAATATTACCGTGATAATAAGGAGAAAGAGATATGATCGGCAGAGAAGATACAATCTATTGGGTCTGGCTGGCGGAAACACTGAAAGCCGGCAGTCGGATAGCCGCACGTCTTATACATATCTACGGTGATGCAAGAGCCGTTTATCACTCCATCCGCATGGAAGATCTAAGCGACTGGAGCAGTGACGAAAAACGGCAGGTCAATAAACTGATCAAAGAGCGTGAACTCAAATCCGCTAAAGAAATCCACAAAAAATGTGAAAACGGCAAAATCCGCATTCTCTGCTACAACGACGAAGACTATCCGGAATCCCTGCGATCCCTGACAGATCCGCCGATTGTACTGTATGTCCGCGGAAACCTGCCGCCCTTCTCCAAGAGACTTACCGTAGCCGTGGTCGGTACACGTACCATGACCGCATACGGACGCAAAATGGCCTATTCCATGGGATATTCCCTCGGTGCAGGCGGTGCGATTGTCGTCAGCGGAATGGCACTCGGTATCGACAGCATGGCAATGTCCGGCGCTATTGATGCAGGCGCGCTGACTGTAGCTGTGCTTGGTTCCGGCGTGGATGTGATCTACCCCAAGGAACATCGTTTCTTATATGATAAAATAACGGCAACCGGAGGCTGTATCATCAGCGAATATCCGCCCCAGACCAAACCCATCGGTTACCATTTCCCGACCAGAAACCGTATTATCAGCGGTCTGGCAGATACGGGACTTGTGGTGGAAGCTGCCATGAAAAGCGGCGCACTGATTACAGCCGAATATGTGGTTAACCAGGGCAAAAGACTGTTTGCAGTACCCGGACCGGTGGATGCTGTAAATTCCAAGGGTGCCAATATGCTGCTGCGCGAAGTTGCTCTCCCGGCGATCAACCCGGCTGATATTCTCCGAAGCTGCGGCTATATGTATGAAGATACCATTGACCTGATGAAAGCCGAAGAAGCCGCTTCCAGAATGGATATGATGGAACAGGCACAAAAGGCAATGGAAGAAAACCGTATCGGTGTCAGAGGAAAGACCAATGTCGACGGCACACCGGGTTACGGCGGTACCATAAAATCTGCAAAAAACAAAACGGCTGCCGAAAATAAACCGGAAAGAGCGGCAGATATCAAACACAATGTAACTGATACACCTAAAATTGAAAATAATGCCGCTTCCGTGAAGAAAAAATCGGAAGAAGCAGGCAAAAAAGAGAATAAATCGAAAAAAATTTCCTATCCGGCAATAAAAATTGATATGGATATGCTTGATGAAACGGAATTAAAGGTATATAATAATATGAAACCGGATGTTCCAATGCTGCCGGATGAACTGTGTACAGAAGATCTGAATATAGAGAAAGTTCTCTGTGCCATGACAATGCTGCAGATTGCCGGATTGGTGGAAGCCTCCCAGGGAGGATATTATGTCCGCGTTACCGACAGCCAGCCGACAAAATTGATTGATGACGAAGAAACAGAACGGTAAGAACCGTTTTTGCAGATAGAAAGAAGAGGAAAACATACTGCATGGTAAATCTGATTATTCTGGAGTCTCCCTTCAAGGTAAACTCCGTAAAAAGTTATCTGGGATCCAGCTATAAGGTGGTAGCGTGCAAGGGTCACGTACGTGATCTGCCCAAATCCACTTTAGGCATTGATATCGAGAATGACTTTGCTCCCCATTATATAAACATCCGCGGCAGAGGTGAACTGATCCGCGAATTGAAAAAAGAAGTTAAGAAAGCCGACCGCGTATTTCTGGCAACGGACCCTGACCGCGAAGGCGAAGCCATTTCCTGGCATCTGGTTACCGCATTGGCGATTCCGGAGGAAAAAGTACACAGAATCACATTCAATGAAGTAACCAAAACTGCCGTTAAACAGGCAATCAAGAATCCCCGCAAAATTGATATGGATCAGGTAAATGCTCAGCAGGCACGCCGTATTCTGGACCGTATCGTGGGGTATCAGGTAAGCCCCTTCCTGTGGAAAACCGTAAAAAGCGGCCTGTCTGCAGGACGTGTACAGTCCGTAGCAACCCGCATCATCGTGGAACGGGAAAACGAGATCCGCGCATTTGTACCCAAGGAATACTGGACCATCGACACGCTGCTGGAAACACCCAAGGACAAACCTCTGGAAACCAAATTCTGGGGGAAAGTGGGTGAAACGGAAAAAATGGAGCTGACAACCGGCGATGAAGCTATGACAATCGTGAAAGCGGTGGAAGGAAGTCCCTTTGTTGTCAGCGATATCAAAAAAGGCCAGCGCACCAAGAACCCCTCCCCGCCGTTTATCACCTCTACTCTGCAGCAGGAAGCGTCCAGAAAGCTGAATTTCCAGTCCCAGCGTACCATGAAGGTGGCGCAGGAACTGTATGAAGGTATCAACCTTGGCAGTGAATTCGGCGGCGTGACCGGTCTTATCACCTATATGCGTACCGACTCCCTCCGTGTGGCAGATGAAGCCAAAGCAGCTGCAAAGGACTATATCTGCGAAAAGTACGGGGAAAAGTATTACGCATCCAAGCCCCGTGTATATAAGTCCAAGGCAAACGCGCAGGAAGCCCATGAAGCCATCCGTCCCTCCAATATGCGCCTGGAACCGGCACAGATCAAAAAGATGCTGACCTCCGACCAGTACCGCCTCTATAAACTGATCTGGGACCGCTTTGTGGCAAGCCAGATGGAATCCGCGGAACTGTCCACCGTACAGATGGATATTACCAACAACGGTTACCTGTTCCGTTCCAGCGGCTACACTGTAAAATTCCCCGGCTATATGGCAGTATATGAAGAATCGACCGACGAAGCGGATAAGGAAGAGAAGAGCACCAGAATTCCCGCACTGACGGAAGGGGAAACACTGAATGCCATTTCCATCAGTCCCGAACAGCATTTTACCGAACCGCCGGCAAGATATAACGAAGCATCCCTGATCAAATTCCTGGAAGAAAAGGGTATCGGTCGTCCCAGTACCTATACGCCCATCATCACCCTGATCATTTCCCGCGGTTATGTAAAGCGTGACGGTAAATCCCTGGTACCGACTCCTCTCGGAGAAGTCATTACCAGAATCATGTGCGAACAGTTCCCGGATATCGTAGACTACCAGTTTACCGCTTCCATGGAAGATAAACTGGACGATGTGGAAAACGGCTCCAACACCATGCTGAAGCTGCTGCAGGATTTCTATGGGGTATTCAAGAAAGAACTGGACGCGGCAATGGCAAATGTATCCAAGGAGGATATCGAAATCCCGGAAGAAGTAACCGACATCGAATGTGAACACTGCGGTGCTAAAATGGTGGTCAAGAACGGCAGATTCGGCAAATTCGCCGCCTGCCCCAACTACCCCTCCTGTAAAAACACCAAACCTCTCACCAAGAGCGGCGAAGTGCTGGTGGAAAAAGTACCGGAAATTGCGCCCATGAAGTGTGAACTCTGCGGAAGCGATATGATTCTCCGTACCGGCAGATACGGCAGTTTTTACGCCTGCGTGAAGTATCCCGAATGTAAGTTTACCAAGCAGAAGGTGAAGTCCCTTGGGGTAAAGTGTCCCGATTGCGGCGGTGAACTTCTGACCAAGTACGGCAAGAACAGAACCATGTTCTACAGCTGTGAGAACTACCCCAACTGTAAATTCTCCTCCTGGGATATGCCAACCAATGAAAAGTGTCCCCAGTGCGGCGATATGCTGCTGCGTAAGAAAGGGAAGAACCTGCTTGTGTGCAGAAATGCCGAATGCGGCTACAAAGCGGAAGCAGCGGAAGAAGCTGTTCCCGAAAAGGAATAACGGATAGAGAAATTGTAATGCCGAGAGGAAAATATGGCGATAATTAACGTATATGGCGCAGGCTTGGCAGGATGTGAAGCTGCATGGCAGGCGGCAAAATCAGGCGTGCAGGTGCGGCTCTATGAAATGAAGCCCCATAAAAAATCACCTGCCCACCACGCAGATACCTTTGCGGAATTGGTCTGCTCCAATTCCCTGCGGTCTGCGGATATCACCAATGCAGCAGGACTTCTGAAGGAAGAAATGCGGCGTATGGGTTCCCTGATCATGGAAGCCTGTGAAGCATCCCGTGTATCTGCCGGCGGTGCGGTTGCGGTGGACAGAGACGAATTTTCTGCCTATATAACAGAAAAGATCCGTTCCAATCCCAACATCACCGTAATTGAGCAGGAAATGACGGAAATTCCGGAAGATGAGATTACCGTAATCGCAACAGGTCCCCTGACATCCGATGCACTGGCGGCAAGCATCAGCAAACGTATCGACGGAAAGAAACTGTCCTTCTTTGACGCCGCCGCACCCATTGTGGATTACGAATCCATCAATATGGAAAAAGCATTCTGGGCAACCCGTTACGATAAAGGTTCTCCCGATTATATCAACTGCCCCATGACGGAAGAGGAATATAAGGCATTCTACAACGCCCTCCTGACCGCAGAACAGGCAAAGCTCCATGACTTTGAAGAAGGGGAACAGCTTGTGGTTTTTGAAGGTTGTATGCCCGTGGAAGTTATGGCTGCCAGAGGGGAAGATACCCTGCGTTACGGTCCCATGAAACCCGTAGGCATCCGCCATCCCGAAACCGGTGAGGAATTCTACGCCATCGTCCAGCTCCGCCGTGAGAATGAACGGGGCAGTATGTTCAATATGGTCGGTTTCCAGACACACCTGACCTTCCCGGAACAGAGACGTGTATTCGGCATGATTCCCGGACTTGAAAATGCGGAATTCCTCCGTTACGGTGTTATGCACAGAAACACATTCCTCGCCTCTCCCGACCTTTTGGACGCTGATTATTCCATGCGGGATAACCACAATATCTATTTCGCCGGACAGATGACCGGTGTGGAAGGCTATATTGAGTCTGCTGCATCCGGATTTGTTGCCGGTATCAATGCGGCACGCCGTGCGATGGAACTGGCGCCCTATATATTCAGCGAAAACACAATGATCGGTGCCATGGCATGGTACATTTCCCACGGCGAACAGACCATGTTCCAGCCGATGAATGCCAATTTCGGCATCATTCCTCCCCTGGCACAAAAAGTCAAGGGTGGCAAACGGTTCCGTAACCAGGCATACGCGGAAAGAGCATTGGAAGAAACGGACAGAATCGTTAAAGAACTGAACGCAGCTATGAAAAATTCTGAGTCAGAGGTAAATGCATGAGGATCATAATTGATGCAATGGGCGGCGATAACGCACCGGGCGAAATTGTCAAAGGTGCCGTTGAAGCAGCAAAAAATACAGAATTGGATATCGTCCTTGTGGGCAACAAGGGAAAGATCGAACAGTGTCTGAAGAACTGCAATGCTCCCTCCAAGATCGTGGACATTGTACATACCGATACAGTAATCACCATGGAAGACGAACCCATGTCCATCCTGCGTGCCAAAAAAGATTGTTCCATGGCAGTTGGACTTCGTATGCTGAAGGAAGGCGGGGACGCATTTATTTCCGCCGGTAATACCGGTGCACTTCATGCCGGTTCTTCTCTGATCATCCGTCCGGTAAAAGGCGTTATGCGTTCCGGAATTGCCACCATTCTGCCGTTCACCCGACCGGTTCTTCTGATGGACTGCGGTGCCAATGTAACGGTTACCGCCGATTATCTGGAACAGTGGGCAATCATGGGAACCTTGTACATGAAGAATGTACTGGGCATTTCCGAACCTGAAGTAGGACTGCTGAATAACGGTACCGAAGAATGCAAGGGAACCCAGATCCAGATCGATGCCTATAGAAAGCTGAAGGAACTGGATAATATCCACTTTATCGGTAATGTGGAATCCAGAGAAATTCCCGACGGTCCATGCGACGTTCTGGTAACCGACGGCTTCACCGGAAACATCACCCTGAAGCTGGCGGAAGGTATGGCAAAGTTTATGTTCGGTCAGCTGAAGACCATGTACACCAAAAACGCCATGACAAAGATGTCGTTTCTCGTTATGAAGGATCAGCTGAAGGCACTGAAAAAGAGTTTCGACGCATCCGAATACGGCGGTGCACCGCTGCTTGGTCTCCAGAAACCCGTTATCAAAGCCCACGGTAGCTCCGATGCGAAGGCTATCACCAATGCAGTATACAAAGCCGAAGCTTTCATCAGAACCGGCGTAATTACGGAAATGGAAGCGCTTATGCAGAAATACGACCGCCGACCGGTCAGAAAACAAACCGAGAATAACGAGAACAAAGAATAAGGAATATTATGGAGAACAATACACTTCCGGCTGAAAATCTGGAAAACACAATCGGATATACATTTCAGAACAAAGAAATACTGAAGGAAGCCCTTACCCACTCATCCTATTCCAACGAGATGAAGTCCAAAGGTGTCCGGCAGCCCTGTAATGAACGACTGGAATTTCTGGGAGATTCCGTGCTGTCCATCATCGTAAGCAGCTACCTGTTTGAAGCCTACAGAGACATTCAGGAAGGGGATCTGACCAAGATCCGCGCCGCTGTGGTATGCGAAAAAGCCCTGAGCAAATTTGCCATGCAGATCAAGCTGGGTGAATACATCAGCCTCGGACACGGGGAAGCCATGAATAACGGCAGAGAACGCGCGTCCATTCTTGCAGATGCATTTGAAGCACTTCTTGCCGCTATCTACCTGGATTCCGGCGAAAATTTTGAAACAGTACGTAGTTTTCTCCTGCCGTACATCAAAAATGAACTGGAATACATCCAGAACAACGGTGTATTCATGGATTATAAAACCACACTCCAGCAGATCGTCCAGCAGGTGGAAGGGGAAAAACTGGAATATGTCCTGGTTGGAGAAAGCGGCCCCGATCACAACAAACTGTTTTCCGTGGAAGCACGACTGAACAGCAATGTCATCGGAAAGGGCAGTGCGCACTCCAAGAGAGAGGCTGAACAAATTGCCGCTAAGGAAGCATTGATCCTGTTCGGTGAAAAGTGAAAACAAAACAAAGGAGCGAGGTATCAAAACCTCGCTCTTTTCCTATCTCTGCGAACAGAATCAATCCAAAGTAAGAATACACTTGAAAGCATCTTCGAGAATCATTTCGGGACGAATCTCCGCCATGTAAATAAACTTATGCCGTGTGGAATCATAGACATATTTCTTATCATCCGAGAATATCGGAGCCGGCATTACAGTAAATTCAAATGCTTCCGGGATGGATAAAACGGCGGGAGCTGCGATGTCCCAGTAAACATAATCTTCTGAATCGGGCAGCAGATATTCTCTGAAAAATTTACAGGTATCGGACTCATGACTCAGGATCTCAGCCAATTTTGCAGTCTCCAATTTCAAGGTTACCGTACCATGGCCGGGATCGCCGCAGGCAGGCAGGAGCAAGAAGGGTACACCACTATTGATAACAACCTGCGCCGCGCGATAATCCTGGTTGATATTGCCCTCGTAGAGATACTTTACCTCAAGACAGGTAGCGCCGAGCCATATTACACAGATCTTTTCCTTTATGGCGGGCTCCAGTAACAGGGCAGCAGCAACATCTGTAGCCGGTCCGGTAGAAAGAACGTAAATAATTTCATCGGATTCAAGGGCGGTCTTGATCAGATGCTGTACAGCAGGACCGTCAACGGGACCAAAATCGGGCTGATCGGAAATTCTGGCAGGTGCGCCGGGGAATGCGGGACAAACATCTGCTTTATGGGCAGCATTCAGAACTCTGAGCGTTTCCTGATAGCTCATTTCTGCAGACTCCGCAAGGTTGGCAGCATCTTTTCTGGTAGTGCAAAGAGAGCCGTAAGCTGCAAGTACCTGGATCTTGGGAGAACTCAAAGCATAAGCGATGGCATATTGGTCATCAATTTCGCAGCAGGCGTCGCAATCCAAAATAACTTTTTTTACGCGATCACTTTTGATATCATCCAAAATTTGTTCAATGGTCATCATAAAATATTTACCTCATATCTTGATTTCAAAGGGGAAAAGCTCATCCCAGAGATTGAATACAGCGGAACACATCCCCTAATACAATATCCTTGTCAATTCCTTCCATGTAAATGATCTTGTGTCTGGTGGAGTCAAACACATATCTCTTGTCATCGGTAAAGACCGGTGCCGGAATTATGGAAAGCTTGAATCCTTCGGGTACAGCCAGAACACCGGTCGACGCAACATCCCAGAAGATCGAAGACCATTCTTCATTGATAATATCGAACCTGCCGGGCAGATATTCTCTGAAGAACACGGCGGCATCGGAAGTACCGGTCAGCTTGTCCAGATCGGCTTTGACAGCTTTCAGATTAATTGTACCGTAAGAACAGAAACTGGGCAGGAAAACAAAGGGAACACCACTGTTCAGTACGATCTGACCGGCGCGGTAATCGTTGTTGAGATTGAACTCATCTGTTACCCCGGATTCCTTACCGGTGCATCCAACCCAGATCACGCAGATCTTATCCTTGATGGCAGGTTCCATAAGAATCGCGGAAGCCGCATGGGTCAGGGCACCGGTGGAAAGAACATAGATGATCTCATCCGACGCCATAGCAGTATCCACAATATTCCGCACCGCCGGACAGTCAACAGGTCCGAAATCAGGCTGACCGGAAACGGTTTCAGTGCAGCCGATGCAGTTGGGAACAGTACAGTGCAGTGCCTTCAATACCTTATTGTTTTCGTTGTAGCTATTTTCCAAAGCCTCGTCTATGGTCTGACCTTCCACAATGTACGGGGTGGAGTTCACGGACAGAAGCTCCATTCTGGGAGAAACAAAGGCGTGGGCAATGGCATATTGGTCGTCGATATCGCAGCCGGAATCCGCATCATAAATTACTTTTTTTACCCGATCACTGCGGATATCCTCTAAAATTTCCTCAATGGACATTTTCATAGGAACATCAGCCTTCCTTATATACGGTCAATAGCCGCAAATACATCCGCAAACACAGCCTTGGGATCCATGGTGTCCATGTAAATGATCTTGTGTCTGGTGGAGTCATATGCTACCTGAACATCATCGGTGAATACAGGTGCGGGAATGATGGAGAACGTATAGCTGTCGGGAATGGTCAGAATACCGGTAACGGCAATGTCCCAAACGATTCTTCGCCAATCGGAACCGCCATGGGTATAAGAGTAGGGAGAATCATCAAATTCAGCGGGCCATGTTTCTCTGAAGAAAACACCGGCGTCGGAATTGGACTTGATCGCCTGAAAGGTTTCTTTGGTGGAGACCAGACTTGCCGTACCCAGCTTGGGATCGCCGCTGAAAGTGGGAACAAGAACCAGGGGAACACCGCAGTTCAGCACGATCTGACCGGCGCGGTAGTCGTTCATCAGGTTATATTCATCGTTGTTGGGCAGGTCAAAACAGTTCGCCGCGATCCAGATCACGCAGATCTTGTCCTTGATGGCAGGTTCCATCAGAATCGCGGAAGCCACATTGGTGATCGCACCGGTAACCAGTACATAGATCAGCTCATCTGCTTCCATAGCGGTTTTGATAATGTTCTGTGCTGCGGGAGAATCCATGGGACCGATTTCCGGCAGGGAAGAGATGGGGTTGGACGCACCGCGGTAAACGGGGTAATCGGTGTGGGTAATATTCACGATTCTCATGTTGGCATCATAGCTGTGTTCCTGAGATACATCGAAAGGGTAATCATCGCAGGCATACAGCGCAGCATTGAGAGAAAGCAGTTCAATTTTCGGGGAACCCATTGCGTGAACGATCGCATACTGGTCGTCAAATTCACATCCTGCGTCATTGTCCAGAATAACCTTCTTCACACGGTCACTGCGAATATCCGCAAGGATCTGTTCCATAGTCATTTTTGCCATTTTAATATCCTTCTTTCATTCAGAGAATTTTTTAATAGTTTACGGCTTGCTTTGCAAAATCTGCTGAACCTGTTCCAGCTGATCTGAATAGGAAAAATCGTTATCGATAATAAAGTCGGCTTTGTTGGTGTACGGCAGGCAATATTCCGCCTCTCTGTGTCTGGCACACCGCAAATAATACTCACCGATATATTCAGGACTTTGATTGAACAGGGTCACATTGCGTACGATTCTTCGATACAGACAAGTCTCGATCTTGGCACTGACAAATATCTTGTAGTCCAATAATTCATATAATGGTTCAATACAAAATAGAAGCATTCCCTCCACGATCAGCCATCCCGATTTTCCGCTTTCTTTTTCAGCACGCAGACGTGCCAAAACTTCATCGGAACGAATCGATTCAGGACTGTTCCAATCCGGGTAATACTGATGATTATCCGGTGAACATATCTGCGGAAGTTCGCTTTTGAAATAGTGATCCAGGTGTATAACGGATGCGCTGAGTTGTTCCGCCAATTCAGCGGCAATCGTACTTTTCCCGCCCCCGGACGGACCACATATGCCAATGATTTTCGTTTTCATCATTTTGCCTCCATATAATACTGGGGAAGTAAGCCGGAGAACAGCCTATATTATTCGCCGGAGAGAGCATTAATGCAGCTGAAAGCATCGCAAAGCACGACTTCTGCATCCACATCCTCCATGTAAATGATCTTGTGTCTGGTGGCATCGAAGGCGTACTTCTTTTCATCCGTCAGCACGGGAGCCGGAATGATGGAGAGACGGAAAGCATCGGGAACGGAGAGAACACCGGGCGCGCCGATATCCCAGAGAATACGGAGCCAGTTCGGTGTACCGTAGGGATAGTCTGATCTGAAGAATTCGATGGGCAGGGTCTCGCGGAAGAAAACGGAAACCGCGGAGTCGCCCTTGAGCATATCCAGATGCTTGGGTCTTGCCTGAAGCTTGATGGTACCGCCTCCCTTGTTTCCGCCAAATGCAGGCAGAAGTACAAAAGGAACACCACTGTTCATAACGACCTGAGCGCCGCGGTAGTCACCTTCCATATTGAATTCGCAGGCACCCTCCGCAGTCAGACACTGACCGCCGATCCAGATCACACAGATCTTGTCCTTGATGGCAGGTTCCTTGAGAATGGCACAGGCAATATTGGTGATGGCACCGGAAGCCAGTACATAAATCGTTTCGTCAGCTTCCATAGCGGACTTGATGATGAAGTCGGACGCGGGATTGTCCACATAAGTCAGCTCCGGCAGATCGTTTACCGGTGTGGGAGAACCGCGGAAGTAGGGATAATCGTGTCCGGTTACTTCCAGTACGTGTGCAATTTCGTGATAACTCTTTTCCATGCCTTCAGCCGGGCTGTTGCTGCGGTCATTGTGGAACAACGCTGCGGTCAGACCGAGAATTTCAATCTTGTTACAGCCGAAAGCATATGCCAGTGCATACTGGTCGTCCATTTCATTATAGGTGTCGGAATCGAAAATAACTTTTTTTACCCGATCACTGCGGATATCATCCAAAATCTGTTCGAGTGTCATAATTGTACTCCTTGTCAAAATTAATTTTCGCAGGCAGAAGAATCTGTCGGTCGTGCATTGCTGATTATCAGCCATTTTTACCATGGAAAAATAGCCAATGTTACTGTACAAACCAGTATATCATTAGTAGTATGATAACAAATCTGACTGCAGATGTCAAGGGGTTTGAAAAAAATGGAGAAAAAATATATAAATGCAGAAAACCGAGAAAAAATTCAAAAAATAAATTGAAAATTCACATGAATTTGTTGAAAAAACAAAACGAATAAGGTATAATATATAAGTTAGATATTTTGCGAAAGAACGGACAAGATCAAGGAAACGGAGGATGTGCTGTTGTATTTAAAATCACTGGAACTGCATGGTTTCAAATCGTTCCCGGAAAAGAAAGTCATACGGTTTCATGACGGTGTGACAGTCATAGTGGGACCAAACGGAAGCGGCAAATCCAATATTACAGACGCAATGCGCTGGGTGCTGGGGGAACTGTCCAGTAAAAACATCCGCGGCAGCAAAATGGAGGACGTAGTGTTTGCAGGCGCGGACGGAAAGAAACCCATGAGTTTTGCGGAAGTATCCGTAACCTTTGACGACAGCGAAGAACCGAAGGTGCTGAACGCCGGTTATGATGAAGTGACCATCACCAGACGTTACTATCGTTCAGGTGACAGTGAATACGCCATCAATAACAAGAAGGCGCGACTGAAAGACATATACGAACTGTTTATGAATACGGGTATCGGCAGAGAGGGGTATTCCATCATTGGTCAGGGGCGAATTGCGGAGATCATCTCCAAGAAGAGTGAAGAACGCCGCAGTGCCTTTGAAGAAAGCGCCGGTATCAGCCGGTTTCGCTATAAGAAAAGCGAATCCGAAAAGAAACTGGCGGAAACCACAGCCAATATGGAACGTGTTGCGGATATCCAGAGCGAACTGGAAGCACGGGTCGGTCCTCTGGAAAAAGAAGCCGCCAAAGCCAGAAAATATCTGGAACTTTACGAAACCAAAAAGAAGACGGATCTTTCTCTTTGGCTGTACGATGCGGATGTTCTGTCCGAAAACATAAAGAAAGCGGCTGCGGATGTGCAGTTGTCCGCCCATGAACTGGAAATGGCAGCGGATTCCCAGAAGCAGACGGAAGACCGTATCGCCCGGATGTACGAGCAGTCCCACGCCAATAAGGAAGCCTCACAGCGCAATCATGAAAAACTGACGGAAACCACAGCCGCCAAAGCGAAACTGGAAGGTGAGATTCAGGTTCTGGAAAACGACATCCGCCATAAGGAAACCGCAGTCAGCGCCGAAAGAATCAATTCCGAAAACGCAGAACGGGAAAAATCCGCAGAAAATACCGCACTGACGGAGATCTCCGGAAAATGTACGGAAGCGGAAAACGCATGGCTGCAGGCTAAGGAAGCGGCGGACAGAGAAGAAGAAACCCTCCGGCAGAAGACCGAGGAGAAATCCTCCAAAATCGCCATGCTGGAGCAGATGTTCACGGAGCAGAAGAAAACGGAAGATGCCCTGACCGACCTGCGGGTACGTCTGAATGTATTGAAGCAGACCACAAACGCACAGAAGGAAAGACGCAAGAGCATTGACGGCGATATTGCCAAATACAGCCGGGAAATGGAAGAAGCGGAAGCGGTTCTGGCGGAATGTGAAAAAACGATTGCCGATTATAAAATGGCACTGCAGGAACTGGTGGAAATGGGTCAGCGCGAAGCGGATGAAAACCGTGAGAAACAGGAACACGCCGCCGCCATCAAGGAATCCATTGCCCATCTGAACGCGGACAGGGAAGCAATGAACAGCCGTATTACTGCACTGAAAAGAATGCAGGAACATTTCGACGGCTATAATACCAGTATCCGTTACGTAATGACCGAAGCCCAGAACGGCAGACTGGGCGGCATACACGGTCCTGTATCCTATCTGATCCGTGTACAGCAGAAATACGTTATTGCCGTGGAAACCGCATTGGGCAGCGCACTGCAGAATATTATTACCGAAGATGAAGATGCTGCCAAAGCAGCCATTGCGGCACTGAAGAAAGCATCCATGGGACGGGCAACTTTTTATCCCATCACCACGATCCGCCCCCTGGAAAGAAGCCGTGACTACGACGGACTTGAGAATTTCAGCGGATTTATCGGATTCGCCGATACCCTTGTGGAATGCGACGACCGTTACCGCAATATTATCCGATCCCAGCTTGCCAGAACAGCCGTGTTCGATACGCTGGACAACGCAACCCTGATGGCACGTCAGAAAGGCTGGAAGATCCGCGCCGTAACCCTGGACGGACAGCTGATCAACGCCGGCGGTTCTTTCACAGGCGGTCAGTCCAAACGGGAAAGCGGCATTCTTACCCGATCCGGACAGATCGACGCACTGGATGCAGAACGCAGCGAACTGACAAAGAAGCTGGAAGCCATGGAAAAAGAATACCGGGAAGCGGAGAAGTCCCTGACTGCGATCGAGGAAAACAACAGATCCCGTGAAGAAAAGCGGAGTCTGCTGTCCACACTCATGAATGCGGAACAGAATCACCGCAGTGAAGCCATCACCAAGCGTGATTTTGCCAAAGGACTGTTGGACAGTCTCATCCGTGATACGGAATCCCTGGACGAAACCTACCGCCGGAGCGCAGAAGATATCGAAAAGCTGGAAGCATAAGCGGAAACCACTGCCCGTCTGCTGACCGAGATCACGGAAAAACGCAGTGAGACCGCCATGGAACGGAATGATCTGGAAGATGAAATTGTCCTTATCCAGAACACACTGCAGGAATGGCGTATTCGTCTGGCTGAGCTGACAAGGGATAAAGAAAACTTCAGAACAAAATATGAAGAAACCGAAACCCGTATTTCCCACCTGAAGGAACAGATAGCCGCAAGCATGGAACGAATCCGCGCACTGGAAACGGAAATGGCAGAATCCGGCGAGCAGATCACCGTAAAGAAAGCCGAATGCGAAGAACTTGCGGAGAATATATTGGTTCTGGAAGCGGCGAAAACGGATATTATCCAAAGCGGAGATGCACTGGATACCGAGCTGGCAGTACTGCAGACAAAACTGCAGCAGCAGAATGCCAAAAAGGAACAGATCTACATAGCCCACTCCAAAAACGAAAGCAAAGCCGCACATCTGCAGGACGAATATGACAAACTGATCTCCAAACTCTGGGACGATTACGAACTGTCTTACGCAGCAGCCCATGAATATCTGACTGAAATGGGCGGCAGTGTGGTCCAGGAAGGGGAGCGCGCCTCCACTCTTGCCAGACAGAATTCTCTGAAGAGTGAGATCCGTTCCCTGGGGCACGTGAATATTTCCGCCATTGAAGAATATACGGAAGTCAGCCAGCGTTATACCTATATCAAAGGACAGATGGACGACCTGACAGCCTCCAAAGCGGAACTGGAAAAGATTCTCGGCAATATCGAAAACGAGATGAAGACCATCTTCTTGGAAGCATTTGCAAAAATCAATACCTATTTCGGCGAAGTATTCAGAGAACTGTTCGGCGGTGGTCATGCAGAAGTCCTGCTGAGCGACCCCGAGAATCCGCTGACCTGCGGTATCGAGATCAATGCCGCACCTCCCGGAAAAACCATCAAGAACCTGAACCTTCTCTCCGGCGGCGAACAGGCATTTATTGCAATCGCTCTGCTGTTTGCCCTGATCAAGGTAAACCCGTCCCCCTTCTGTATCTTCGACGAAATCGAAGCTGCACTGGACGAAGCGAATGTTGCCAGAGTTGGCAGATACGTGAAGAAATACGCCAAACAGATGCAGATCATCATGATCTCCCACCGCCGCGGTACCATGGAAGTAGCCGATACTCTTTACGGCGTAACCATGCACCAGCCGGGCGTTTCCGATCTGCTGACTGCGGATTTTGTGAACCGTTCTGAAATGACAGAAGCATAAATGAATAACAGAGGAAAGAATTATGGGATTTTTTGACAAATTGAAAGAAGGCCTTGCCAAAACCAAAAACGCGGTTTTCGGACAGGTAAATGAAGTAGTAAAATCCTTCCGTAAGGTGGACGAAGATCTGCTGGAGGAACTGGAAGAAATCCTGATCTGCAGTGATATGGGAGCTGCCACCACGGAGCAGGTAATCGAAGAACTCCGTGACCGCATCAAATCCGAAAAGATCAAGGATGCGGAAGACGTTAAAGTTGCCCTGGCGGATATTCTGCGCGGCATGGTAGGAGAGGGTGAACCTCTCAGACTGGACACCACCCCTTCCGTAATCCTGGTGATCGGCGTAAACGGTGTGGGCAAAACTACCTCCATCGGAAAAATCGCCAACAACCTGAAGAAGGAAGGCAAAAACGTCATCGTTGCAGCCGCAGATACCTTCCGTGCCGCAGCCATCGAACAGCTTGCCGTATGGTGTGACCGCGCCGGTGTGGAACAGATCCGCCAGAGCGAAGGTTCCGACCCCGCATCGGTTGTGTTTGATGCCATCGCCGCTGCCAACAAGCGTCATGCCGATGTTCTCATCATCGACACCGCAGGACGACTGCACAATAAGGTAGGTCTGATGGACGAGCTGGCAAAGATCAACCGTATCATCAGCCGCGAACTGCCTAACGCATCCCGGGAAACCCTCCTGGTGCTGGACGCAACCACCGGTCAGAACGCCGTGATGCAGGCCAAGAAATTCAAGGAAGCCGCAGAGATCACCGGTCTGGTTCTTACCAAACTGGACGGAACGGCAAAAGGCGGTGCCATTTTCTCTATCAAGGATGAAATCAACATTCCCGTAAAATTCATCGGTGTAGGGGAACAGATCGACGATATGCAGCCTTTCAATGCCCAGATGTTTGCGGATGCATTGATCGCCGAAGATGAAAGAATCCACAAGGATACCGAAGATGAGGAAGATGACGATGAATAAAATTGTTCTTGCATCCAACAACCGGAAAAAAATCGCGGAATTTGAAACAATTCTGGGTTCTCTGCCGTCTAAGTATCAGGTACAGTCCCTGAAAGACATCGGATATACGGAAGATATCGAAGAAAACGGCAGTACCTTTGCCGAAAACTCCCTGATCAAAGCCATTGTTCCCACAAAGTTCGGATACATCGGCATGGCGGACGACTCCGGCCTGACCGTGGATGCATTGAACGGTGCCCCCGGTATTTTTTCCGCAAGATACGCCGGGGGACATGGCGACGACAAAGCAAACCGTGACCTCCTGCTGGAAAATCTGGCCGATGTACCGGATGAAAAACGCGGCGGCGCATTTGTCTGTGTGATCACCATGGTATTCCCGGAAGATTCCGACGCAGTTGTACCGGAGGAATACCGCATTTCCGCTGAATTGGCTGAAAAATACGGTGTCTCTCCCGAAAAGGTCCTTTCCATTCATGGAGAGTGCCGCGGTGTGATCACCCATGATGAACGCGGAGAAGGCGGCTTCGGTTACGACTGCCTGTTCTGCTATCCGGAATTCGGCGGTACCTTTGCGGAAATCACCCAGGAGCAGAAGAACGCTGTCAGTCACAGAGGCAATGCCATGAGAATGCTGACGGAAGCACTGAAAAGAATGAGTAAATAAGAGGACAATACTATGCTGACAAGTAAACAAAGAGCCATCCTTCGTTCCATCGCCTCCCAGACCGATGCCATTTTCCAGATCGGTAAAGGCGGCGTGGGAGATGCCATGTGTGCATCCCTGAAAGATGCCCTGGAAGCCAGAGAACTGATCAAAATCAGTGTGCTGGAAAATTCTTCAACCGCGGCAAGAGAAGCGGCAGAGGAAATTGCATCTGCGACAGGCGCAGAAGTGGTTGCCGTTATCGGCAGAAAAATTATTCTGTTCAAACAGGCAGAAAAGGAAAACAATCGGAATATTTCTCTTCAGATCTGATAAAAGATATATACAGTAATGTAAGAAAGGTTGCAGTTCCCGCAGAGTGAAAGAATCGGGGGCATGAGGTGAGATAATGGAAGTATTGGGATTGTACGGCGGCACATTCGGACCACCCCATATGGGACACATCCACGCCGCACACGCCTTTCTTTCGGAAATCCCCATGGACAAACTGCTTATAATGCCTACGTTTCTCCCTCCGCATAAAGTAAAGGTCAAAGGGGATACCCCGGCGGTCCGCTACGAAATGTGTCTTGCAGCTTTCGGAAATCTGGAAAAAACAGAAGTTTCCGATTACGAGATCCGGAAAGCGGATACCAGCTATACCGTGGAAACACTGCGCTATCTCCACAGCGGGGAAGAGAAGAAGATATATATGCTGTGCGGTACGGATATGTTTCTGACGCTGGATACCTGGAACAGCGCAGAGGAAATCTTCCATCTGTCCCACATTGTCTGCATCCCCCGCTATAACGGTACCGATGAAATTCTGTACCGAAAAAAAGCGGAATATGAAGAGAAATACCATAAAGAAATACACATTTTGAAAACTGTTCCCATGGAACTGTCTTCGACGACCGTACGGAATGCCATCAGAAACGGCGAGGATCTCACCGGACTGGTACCGGACGCGGTTGCGGAGATTTGCAAGAGAGAACAATTATATATGGACTGAAAAGGTGTCATGAATATTGAAAATTTACGCCAGGCAGTTCGGCCGTATCTGAAGGAAAAACGGTATCTGCATACACTGGCTGTGGAAAAAGAGGCGGCTGCACTGGGAGAGATCTTCCTGCCGGATAAGATCGAATCCCTACGAACTGCCGCATTGCTACATGATATAACAAAAAAAGAGGATATCACAAAACAGTTGCAATACTGTGCGGAATTTGGTATAATAGTAGCGGAAGAGGAAAAATTTTCTCCCAAGATTTTTCATGCCAGAACCGCGGCAGCCGTGGCAAAACGTGATTTCCCGGAATGGGTTGACGAAGAAATTCTGAACGGTGTCCGGTATCATACCACCGGCAGAGCGGATATGACGGTGTTTGAAGCCATTGTCTATCTGGCAGATTATATTGAAGAAACCCGAACATTTCCGGACTGTATAACTCTCAGACAATATTTCTACGAAAATATTGAGAAAGCATCCGACACGGAAGAAAAACTTGCCGTACTGACGGATACCATGATACTGTCTTTTGATATGACGCTCCGGAATCTTATGGAAGAAAACGCTCCCATTGACAGCGATACCATCGCAGCCAGAAATTTTTACGTATATAAAAAGCTTTCTGCCGGAAAGGGCAGACCGAAAATACAGGCGTGAAAAGGAAAGGTGAACAAAAATAATGCAAAATCGTATGCCTAAGGATAATCAGAACGATGATGTATCCATGTATTATCCCGACGGAGATTATGAAAATATAGAAGCGGACGACGAATACCTGACAAACCTGAAACGAAAACAGAAACTGCGTAAGAAACGCGGAAAGCTGACCGGTTCCCAGAAAGGGATGATCATCGGCATTTTCATCGTATATGCGGTCATCCTGTTTGCCATTGCGTGGATCACATTCTATAAACCGGCACAGCCCGGAAACGATGAGATCCCCTTTGAGACAGGTCCTATTCAGCAGGAAACCACCGAAATTCACCCCGATAACGAGAACCCCGACAATGCATATACCCCCGAGACGCCGGACAAAGTCGGTGACTTTACCGTTGTGGATGGGATATACAATATTCTTCTCATCGGTCATGACCGCGCAGCCACTCTGGCAGACGTTACCATCCTCGTCAACTGCAACACAAACGATAAATCCATCACAGTAATGCAGCTCCCCAGAGATACCTGTGTCCAGCAGTTTGTTACCAATAAGCTGAATGCGGTATATTCCACTTATTATAACGGTGCCATCAAAGACGGTAAGGATGTTGCATACGAAACGGCAATGGAGGAAGTCTCCTCTCTGCTGGAACAGACTCTCTGCATTAATATCCATCACACAGCCATACTGAATCTTGACGGGCTGATCAATATTGTCAATATCCTGGGCGGCGTGGATCTGTACGTACCCAAGGATATGCAGTATTACGACCCGGAACAGGGACTGAACATTAACCTGAAAGAAGGTTATCAGACACTGACAGGGGAACAGGCGGAAGAATTCGTACGTTTCCGTTCCGGCTTCCTGCAGCAGGACCTGGGACGAATCAATGCCCAGAAGATCTTCCTGACAGCCCTTTTCCAGAAAGTGAAGAGCAGCATCAGTATTACCAATACGGATAAACTTGCCCAAATAGCAGATGAGGTATTCAAGAATCTGCATACGGATATGAGCCTGTCGGATATCCTGTTCTACGCAAAGTTCTTGCTTGGCGTCAATCTGGATAATCTGAACATGACCACGATCCCCGGCAACCTGACCGGTTCCTACTACGTGATCAACCGTGCAGCTACCCTGGAAGTTATCAACGAATACTTCAATATATATAATACCGAAATCACCGACTCTATTTTTGACAGAAACCGCTTCTTCTGTTTAGACGATCAGACCCTTCTGAATTATTATTACGCTGATAGCGAAACCGTTCTGGACGAAATGTACAACGGTCAGGATATCAGCGATGACTCAATTTATATTCCATAAGGAGAGGAAACCATGGATAAGAACATGATGAACCAAACCGAAGAAATTACCGTAAATGCCGATGAACTGCGTGCTCCCCGGGGGCTGGCGGAATATATTGTCAAAGTGCTGGACAACAAGAAGGCACGCGACATCAAGCTTCTCCACGTAGAAAAGCAGACGGTTATCACCGATTATTTCGTGATCTGTACCGGTAATTCCCGTACACAGATCCGCGCCCTTGCCGATGAAATCGAATTCAAACTCAGTCCCTTCGGCATCACCCCCAGCCATACCGAAGGCACAGACACCGGCACATGGGTACTGCAGGACTACGATTCCGTAATCGTGCATATCTTCAACGGCGAATCCAGAGAGTTCTACAATCTGGATAAATTGTACGCCGAAACCAAGGAGCAGGACATTTCCGAACTGCTCACCGAAGACTGATACAGCTGTATATTGAAAATTTCATTTTGACATAAAGGAAGTTGAACATGAAGTACGATTTTGCAAACATCGAGAAAAAATGGCAGGATAAATGGGAAGAAGCCGGTATATTCCACGCTTCTGAAGACCATTCCAAACCGAAATTCTACGGTCTGGTTGAATTCCCCTACCCCAGCGGCGCCGGTATGCACGTTGGTCACATCAAAGCCTACTCCGGTCTGGAAGTAGTATCCCGTAAGAGAAGAATGCAGGGTTATAACGTACTGTTTCCCATCGGCTTTGACGCATACGGTCTGCCCACCGAAAACTACGCCATCAAAACCGGCATGCACCCCCGTCTCGTTACCGATAAAAATATTGAAAAATTTACATCCCAGCTGAAGAGAGTCGGCTTCTCCTTTGACTGGACCAGAGTGGTGGATACCACCGAAGAAGGTTACTATAAGTGGACCCAGTGGATCTTCCGCAAGATGTTCGACGCAGGACTGGTATTCCGCGCAACCACACTGGTAAACTACTGTCCCGTATGTAAAGTAGTTCTTTCCAACGAAGACTCCCAGGGCGGCAAGTGCGATATCTGCCACAACGATATCGTTCAGAAGTCCAAGGACGTATGGTACCTGCGGATTACGGAATATGCCGATAAACTGCTCCAGGGTCTGGAAAAGGTGGATTACCTGCCCAATGTAAAGCTCCAGCAGGAAAACTGGATCGGACGTTCCGAAGGCGCATTTGTCAACTTCGCTCTGACCAACTGCGACGAAACCCTGCGCATCTACACGACCCGCTGTGATACCATGTTCGGTGCAACCTTTATGGTAATCGCACCCGAACATCCCATTATCGAAAAATACGCTGACCGCATCGCCAATATTGACGAACTGAATGCGTATAAAGAAGAATGCGCAAAGAAGACCGAATTTGAACGTACCCAGCTGGTCAAGGATAAGACCGGCGTATGTATAAAGGGCATCGCAGCCATCAACCCCGCAACCGGTAAAGAAATTCCGATCTACATCTCCGACTATGTAATGATGGGTTACGGTACAGGCGCAATCATGGCAGTACCGGCGCATGACGAAAGAGACTATGACTTTGCCAAGAAATTCGGCATTGAAATCATCGAAGTCATCAAGGGCGGCAATATTGAAGAAGCAGCCTATACCGGCGACGGCGAAATGGTAAACTCCGCATTCCTCAACGGTATCAAGACCAAGAAGGAAGCCATCGCCAAGATGCTGGAATATCTGGGCGAAAAGGGAATCGGTGAAAAGGGCGTACAGTATAAGATGAAGGACTGGGCGTTCAACCGTCAGAGATACTGGGGCGAACCCATTCCGATCATCCATTGCCCCAAGTGCGGCATGGTAGGCGTTCCCTATGAAGAACTGCCCCTCCGCCTGCCCAATATGGAAAACTTTGCTCCCGGTGAAGGCGGCGAAAGTCCCCTTGCCAAGATCGAATCCTACGTAAACTGTACCTGTCCCAAGTGCGGCGGCGCTGCAAAGCGTGAAACCGATACCATGCCTCAGTGGGCAGGTTCTTCCTGGTATTTCCTCCGTTATACCGATGCACATAACGAAAACGCACTGGCAGATCCGGAAAACCTGAAGTACTGGATGCCCGTTGACTGGTACAACGGCGGTATGGAACACGTTACCCGTCACATGATCTACTCCCGTTTCTGGCACAGATTCCTGTACGATATCGGCGAAGTACCGGTGGAAGAACCTTACGCAAAACGTACCGCACAGGGGCTGATCCTCGGTCCCGACGGCGAAAAGATGTCCAAGTCCAAGGGCAACGTCGTAGACCCCAACGATGTTGTAGACGAATACGGTGCTGACGTACTGCGTGTCTATACACTGTTCATGGGTGACTACGCATCCGCAGCTCCCTGGAGTGAAAACAGCGTAAAGGGCTGCAAGCGTTTCCTTGACAGAGTGGCATCCCTGCCGGATATGGTAAAGGGAAGCGGTGTTACCCCCAAGCTGGAGACATCTTTCCATAAGACCATCAAGAAGGTATCCCAGGATATCGAAGAGATGAAGTTCAATACAGCCATCGCCGCTATGATGTCCCTGGTAAACGATATCACCGAATGCGGTTCTCTGACCAAGGATGAGCTGGTGTCCTTTATCGGCATCCTGTGTCCCTTCGCACCTCACCTGTGTGAAGAGATCTGGGAAATCCTCGGCGGAGAAGGCTTCCTGTCCGCATCCGCATGGCCCACCTATGATGAAGCCAAGACCGTGGACAGCGAAGTGGAAATTGCTGTACAGATCTGCGGTAAGGTAAGAGGAACCATCACCATCGCTGTTGACGCTGCCCAGGCGGATGTTATTGCCAAAGCAAAAGCGGACGAAAAGATCGCCGCTCAGCTTGCCGGCAAACAAATCGTCAAGGAAATCTATATTCCTGGTAAAATCCTTAATATCGTAGCCAAGTAATTTTCAAAGTCCCTTGAGTTTTTGTGTACAGAAAAATATGTACACAAAAACTCAAGATTTATGACAAGAAATTTCCAAAACCTATTGACAAAATGGTAATAATACTGTATAATAACGAAGAGGTAAGTTCCGGTGGGATTTCCTCGGTCGCCTAAAGCGAAGGGAGGGAATATAGATGGCAGAAATCAGAGTAAAAGAGAATGAATCGCTTGACAGTGCGCTTCGTCGTTTTAAGAGACAGTGCCAGAGATCGGGCATTCAGGCCGAGCTTCGCAAGAGAGAATGCTATGAGAAGCCCAGCGTAAAGCGCAAGAAGAAGTCCGAAGCAGCCAGAAAGCGCAAGTACAAGTAATTTATATTACAAAAGCACTATTGGGAATCATGCCATATGGTTTGGTTCCCTTTTTGCGTTGTCCGGAACGGTTCAGAAAATACGCTCTTTTTCATCCCGCAACATAACGTAAAGTTTACATTGTCATTGTTGACAAAGGCTGCGCGGAGAGTTATAATACATATAACAGGGTATATCCCCACAGAAAGGAAAACGAAAATGGCAAACGAAAAAGAACGCGGCGGAATCAGCATTGAGCTTGAACATATATTCCCGATCATCAAGAAATGGCTGTATTCCGAAAAAGAAATATTCATCAGAGAGATCGTATCCAATGCCTGTGACGCAACCACCAAACTGCGCCGTCTGATCTCCCTCGGCGAGGCAAAAAATATAGACGCATCTGACGCAAAGATCCAGGTGAAACTGAATAAAACTGCCCGTACCATCACCGTAGTGGATGAAGGTATCGGTATGACCGAAGAAGAACTGCGGAAATACATCTGTCAGATCGCACTTTCCGGCGCACTGGACTTTATCCAGAAATACGAAGGTGAAGGGGAAGGTGCGCAGAACGGCATCATCGGTCACTTCGGTCTTGGTTTCTACTCCTCTTTCATGGTCAGCGACACAGTGGATGTGATCACCCGTTCCTATACCGGCACTCCCTGCGTAAAATGGAGCTGCGGAGAAGACGGTGCGTACGAAATCATCACGGACTACGAACCGGAAGAAGAGGAAATCGGTACATACGGCACAGCGATCGTAATGCACATCAATGAAGAAGGGGAAGAGTTCCTCTCTCCTTACAAAATCAAGGAAACACTGGAAAAATACTGCGCATTCATGCCCGTGCCGATCTATTTTATCGACGAAGAGGAATGTGACTGCGGCGGCGAGCATAAAGATGGAGAGTGTACCTGCGAACACGAGGACGGCAAATGTACCTGCGAAAAGAAAAAAGAAGCCGAACCCATCAACGATACAGAACCGCTGTGGCTGAAGAATCCCTCCGACTGTACCGATGAAGAATATAAGAAGTTCTACCAGAAGGTATTCCGCGACTATAAGGAACCCCTGTTCCACATTCACCTGAAAGCGGACTACCCCCTGAACTTCAAGGGAATTCTCTATTTCCCCAGAATCACCAACGAATACGAAAGCCTGGAAGGTCAGGTAAAGCTGTACTATAACCAGGTGTTTGTAGCGGACAATATCAAGGAAGTCATTCCCGAATACCTGCTCATGCTGAAGGGTGTTCTGGATTGTCCCGAACTGCCGCTGAATGTATCCAGAAGCTATCTCCAGAACAGCGGATACGTAACCAAAATTTCCGCCCACATCACCAAAAAAGTTGCGGACAAACTGAATACCATGTTCCAGAACGACAGAGAAGCATACGAAGGCATCTGGCGTGATCTGAAAACATTTGTTGAATACGGCTGTATGCGTGACCGTAAGTTCTACGACCGCGTGAAGGGAAGCATCCTCTTTGAAAAATGCGGTGATGGCTTTACCACCATCGACGAGTATCTGGAAAATGCCAAGGAAAAGCACGAGAATAAAGTATACTACGCCACCGACGCAACTGCCCAGTCCCGCTATATCACCATGTACAAAAACGAAGGTATCGAAGTCCTGCTGCTGGACAGAGTCATCGACACGCAGTTCATCAATACCGTCGAAATGGCCAACAAAGGGGTAAAATTCGCCCGTGTGGACGCGGAAACGCCGGATGTACTGAAAGCCGACGGCGACAAGACCGAGCTTCCTGCGGTTGCTGATGTGTTCAAGAAAGTGGCAGGCGAACATACCACAGTACAGTTTGACCGCTTCCGCGATACCGGTATGCCGGCAATTCTGAATGTATCCGAAGAAAGCCGCCGTATGCAGGATATGATGAAGCTGTATAAAATGGAAGGCATGGACAATCTGTATCCTCTGGAGTCCACCCTTGTATTGAACACAGCATCTGCTCTGATTGAAAAGATCAATACCCTCTGTGATGCCGGCAGAAACGATCTTGCCGAAAAGATTGCAAGACAGATTTTTGCTCTGTCCACCATGTCCCAGAGACCCTTCACAGCCGAAGAACTGACCGCATTTTTGGAAGAAAGCTACGACATTCTGAATATGCTTGGTTAAACTATGGGAGCGGTAGAAGATATCATCAAAGCCAATCTGGCACTGACGGAAGAAAAGAAACAATTATGGCAGAGACTGCGGATGCACCAGTTTGCGCAAGCCCTGCAGGAGAACAAACCGGAAGCATCCCCGGCAGATATAGGTGCGTATTACGCCAATCTCTGCGGAGTACCCGATACCACGGAAAACCTGTGCGGAACCGAATTTGCATATTTCTGTACCTACATTACGGAACTTTTCGGCTGGAGATATCCGGAACTGAACGCCGAACCGGAAGAACTGGACAGTAAAAACCGTAAGACTGCATACCTGCAGAACAGTTTTTCCGATAAAGCATACGGATTGTTTTCCGAGGAGATCCCGGGAATGACTGCCGAATATTACCCCGGTTTTGCGGAAGCCTGCGAAGAAGTGTACGACAACCGGTGTAAATATGTGATCCTCCCGCTTTACACTTCCTCCGACGGGAGACTGATCTCCTTCCAGAAACTGATCGCCAAATACGATCTCAAGATCTGTATGACAGCGGAGATCAATTTGTCGGATGAGAACAAAATGCACTTCGCTCTGCTGCGTAAAGGGATAGCGGTGCCGGTGGATCACGAATTTATGGATATCACACTAGTATTGTCGGAGGATGTTCCCATGGGACGGTTTCTCAGTGCCTGCGAAGCCCTTGGAGCAAGTACACTGACAATGAACACCATCCCCCTTGCATACGCTGACGAAACCGAAGAATTCTGCATCCACTTCCACACGGCAAAAGCGGATATAGCCGCACTGATACTGTTCTTTGAAGCATCCCAGATCCGCTATACGCTGAACGGTATTTATTCACATATACGTACTTAATATCAGAAAGGTGTTATTTATGGACAACTACAGAGAGAGCTACGAGGCATGGTTAAACTCCGATACCATCGATCCCGCATCCAAGGAAGAACTGCGCGGAATTGCGGACGAAAGCGAAATTGCATTCCGTTTTTCCTCCTATATGGAATTCGGTACGGGCGGACTTCGTTCCAAAATGGGTGCCGGTACCAATATGATGAATGTCTATACCATCGCCCACGCCACAGAAGGTGTTGCACGCCTGATCGATACCCTGGGAGATGAAGCTAAGAACCGCGGTGTGGTTATCGGATACGACAGCAGAAACCATTCCGCTGAGTTTGCCGGAAGAGCCGGTGAAGTCCTGACCGCACACGGCATCAAAGTATTCCTGTTTGACGAACTTCGTCCTACCCCCTGCCTGTCCTACGGTGTACGTCATTTTGGCTGTATCGCCGGCATAAACATCACCGCTTCCCATAATCCCAGCCAGTACAACGGTTATAAACTTTACTGGGAAGACGGCGCTCAGCCCACAGCGGATATGGCAGACAAAGTATCCGCCTATATCCAAAGTGTCAATCTGCTTACCGATGTTCCGTCACCCGCTGCGGCAAAACCGGAACTTGTTACCATGGTGGGCAAGGAATTCGATGAAACCTATCTGAACTGCCTGCTGCAAGAACAGGTATACCCGGATGTAATTGCAAAAGCCGCGAATGAACTGAAAATCGTATACACCCCCCTGTTCGGCGCAGGTGCAAAACTGGTTCCGGAGATCATGCGCCGCATCGGTCTGAAGCATATTTACCCGGTAGAAGAACAAATGGCGCCCAACGGCAATTTCCCCGGTCTGGATAAACCCAATCCCGAATATCCCGCATCCTTCAAATTGGGCATCGAACTGGCGGAAAAAGTGAACAGCGACCTGATCATTGCCACCGACCCCGACGCAGACCGTGTGGGCATCATGGCAAGGGACAAATCCGGCGCATTCCAATGCATCACCGGCAATCAGATGGGTTCACTTCTGCTGGATTATATATTTTCCGCACTGGAAGAACAGGGCACCATGCCCAACGACGCATATTGCGTAAAAACCATTGTTACCAGCGAAATGGCAACCGAGATCTGCCGTCAGCATAATGTAAAACTGTACAACGTGCTTACCGGTTTCAAATTCATCGCAGAAGTTATCCGTGAACACGAAGAAGCAGGACACGGTACCTACCTCCTGGGCTTTGAAGAAAGCTATGGTTACCTCAAAGGCGGTCATGCAAGAGATAAAGATGCCGTTGTAGCCGCTATGCTGATCTGTGAAATGGCAGCATACTACAGCCTCCGCGGTATGACTCTGATCGACGCTATGGAATCCCTGTATGAGAAATACGGTTTCTACAGCGAAATTTCCGCAGAGATTTATATGGAAGGTCTGGACGGCAAAAAGGCAATCGAAGACATGATGAACGGACTCCGCAGCAACACACCGGCATCCATCGGTGGCAGCGAAGTGGTCAACGTACGGGATTACCTTGCCGAGCTTTCCTACAACCTGAAGACCGGCACAAGCGAACCCACCGGACTGCCCAAATCCAATGTTATGTACTACGCTATGGAAAACAGATGTGTTGTGGTAGCAAGACCTTCCGGTACCGAACCGAAGATCAAGTTCTACATCCTCTCCTGCGGTAAAGACAGCAAGGAAGCAGCCGAAAATACTGCAGCCTGCACTGCGTCTCTGGAAGATATCCTGGGTCTGCGCAGAGGACAGCTGAAAAAGTGAAAACAATAGTAAAACTGCGTATACTTTCCGAACAGGGGTATACGCAGTTTTACTGATGACAAATACAAAATATCCCCAAAATATGCTGAAATTTGAATTTTTCATGGAAAAACGCTTGGTAGTTTTGCTGATTTTCAAAAAAAAGAAAAATATCTGCAAATACCAGTAGAAAGTTGACGGAATATGTGATATAATATTATGTTAGAAAGAGTCTGTACGCATCCGGGGCGAATAAAGCACGGATGTGCGAAGTCTAAGGTAAAGGACAGGTTGATATATGAAAAAATATTTGGTTCTTGAAAACGGTAAAGTATTTGCCGGAGAAGCATTCGGCGCGGATCGTGATGCCATTGCGGAGATCGTGTTCAATACCGCCATTGTCGGCTTTGTGGATATTCTTACCGATCCCTGCTACGCTGGACAGGCAGTATGCCAGACATTCCCCCTGGTAGGCAATTACGGCGTATTTGCACTGGATGAAGCCAAGGATAAAACATACGCCTCCGCTTATATTGTCCGTGAATATGCAAAAGAACCTTCCAATTTCCGCTGTGAAAGAGATCTGAACAGTTTTCTGGTTGCCCACGATATTCCTGGCATCTGCGGAATCGATACACGTGAACTGACCAAAATCCTTCGTGAAAACGGAACTATGAACGGTGCCATCGTATCCGATCCCGACAGCGTGGATCTGGAAACCATCAAGAATTACCGTATCGGAAATGCAGTATCTTCTCTGAGTACCAAGGAAGCATACACCGTAAACGCCGGCGGTAAATACAAGATCGCCATGCCCGACCTTGGTTCTGCTGCAGGCATTATCGAAACACTGGCAAACATGGATTGCGAAATCCGCGTACTGCCTTACGATACAAAAGCGGACGAAATTCTCGCCCTGAATCCCGACGGAATTGTACTCCCCGACGGTCCCGGCGATCCTGCTGAGAATAAAGAAACCATCGAAACCGTCAAGAGTCTCCTCGGCAAGCTGCCCATGATAGGTATCGGAGAAGGACATCTCCTTCTGGCTCTTGCAAACGGTATCCATGTGAAAAAGCTGAAGCACGGTCACCACGGCGTAAACCATCCCGTAAGAAACTGCCGCAACAACCAGATGTATATCACCAACCAGAACCACAACTACGGAGTAGAATTGGCAGATACAGCGGATGCAGAAATGCTGCTTGTAAACATCAACGACAACACCTGCGAAGGTCTGCTGTACAAGAATGTTCCTGCACTTTCCGTTCAGTTCCATCCCGAAAACTCCGGCGGACCCAAGAGTATGCTGTATCTCTACGAAATGTTCCTCGAAATGCTGAATAAGTAAGTAGAAAACCCTGCTGTTCCCGATAACGGCAGGGTTACTGTTTTATATCAAAATGCAAAAGCCTGACACAGAACGGCAATCGTCCTATGTCAGGCTTTTATAATTATATGAATCTATTACTTATGCGTTCTTTCTGGCAAGTACGGTTTTCAGAATAAACAGGGTAGCCAGCAGAATGATAATGGCGATCGGGAGAACGATGAGCCAGTTCTGAACGAATGCGGCGATGATGTAGGAAATAAAGGAAACCGCAGCAATGGTAATTGCATAGGGAATCTGTGTGGAAACATGGTTGATGTGGTCGCATCTCGCACCGGCAGAGGACATGATGGTGGTGTCAGAGATGGGAGAACAGTGGTCACCGCAAACAGCACCGGCAAGACAAGCGGACATACCGATGTACAGAAGCTCGCTGTTGGCAGCAAATACGTCACATACAATGGGAATCAGGATACCGAAAGTACCCCAGGAAGTACCGGTAGAGAAGGAGATGAAGCAGGCAACCAGGAAGATAACAGCGGGCAGGAACATTTCAAGACCGGGCGCTGCATTCTTCATAGCGGTATCCACGAATTCGGAAGAACCAAGGAGCGTGGTCATGTTCTTCAGCGTACCTGCGCAGGTCAGGATCAGAATAGCAGGAACCATCGCCTTGAAACCTTCGGGAATACATTCCATAGCATCCTTGAAGCTGATAACGCGGCGGCAGAGGAGATAAATGATCGTCAGTACAACCGCAATCAGACCACCCCACGGCAGACCGACGGTAGCATCAGTACCTGCAAAAGCATCCACGAAGCTGGCACCGGAGAAGAAACCGCCGACATAGATCAGACCGATAACGGAAACAACGATCAGAGCAATAATGGGCAGAAGCAGGTCGATGACCTTGCCTTTGGTACCGGCTTTTTCCACTTCCACAGCTTCGTGTTCTGTACCGGAGGTAAACAGATCACCTTTTTCCAGAGCATTCTTTTCATGGAGAGCCATCGGACCGTAGTCAAACTTCATAAGCGTGATGGCGATGATGAATACCAGAGTAAGCAGGGAGTAGAAGTTGTAGGGAATCGCTCTGATAAACAGTTCCAGACCGGAGTAACCGGTACCTTCCG
>JAFUKI010000057.1 GCA_017467815.1 Clostridia bacterium | reverse complement strand
CGTCCATGTGCCTGCCAAAACCAGATCATAGGGGTTTTCCAGATTGTTGTCGGTGATCATATTCCGGTTGAACAGAAGGGCAGCAGGCTCGGTGATCATAAAGTCGGATACGGCGAAGTAAGGATGTTTGCCCAGCTGGAGTACCTGCATCTGTTCGTAATTCCACCACTCTGCGGACAGATCCAGATGGGGCAGTTCATCCAGATTATACATATAACCGCCGGTGGTGAATGGGATGGTCTGGGTCTGGTTGTTGATGAACAGCTGCTGGTATTCATCGTCGCCGGCTTTGTAGAGTGTCTGGAAGTCACTTGAACTTATATCATCAGAATAGGTGATATCCACGCCGAGAAATTCTTCGGTTTTCATGGTACGGCGATAAACAGCAGCAACCATGTTGTCGGAAGAGCTTTCTTCAGCAAAATAAAACGCAGGATCGTGGGACAGAAAAGCAGCGCGGAAGCTGGCACCGCCAAAATCCAGATCGTCGGACAGGCTGTGCTGAATACGGGTGGTTTCGGTGGTTTCGTTTGCTGATTCGCTTCCGGTATCCGTTTCATCGGATTTACCGGCGGGATTACAGGCGACGAGCTGAGTCAGCATTGCCGCGATCAAAAGGAAAATGCCAAACTTTTTCATAATGTTCTCCTCATTTGAAAGCGTATGATACGCATGATAAAAAATGTGAGATTCTGTGCTCGGAATAAGAATAACATTATTTTCAATTCTTGTCAATACTGTTTTGAAAATTTTCACGAAAATATTTGTTATACGTTACAAAAACAGGGAAGGAACAGACGGGATTCAAGGGCGATTATACCATGTATGCTGCAAAGTCCGTCGGGGAAAACTGTGAACGGATGCGAAATCCCTTGAAATATAAATATATAAGTAATGGAGTAAACTATGCCGAATCAGAAAAAAACAGTCATGCCGGCGGAGGAAATGCTGTCAGAGATACACCGGAATCTGGTGATGGGCAGTGAAAACCTGTGCAGTGTCGTGCCGCGCATAAAGAACCGGTTCATGCTGAAGGAAGTGACTTCCCAGCTGGAACAGTACGCAGCATACACCAGAACTGCCGACGCCATGATGAAAGAACGGTCGATCCGTCCGAAGAAATCCTATCCGCTGAAAACCGCCATGGTACGCAGCAGCATTGCGCTGAACACCCTTTTCGACAAATCGGACAGTCATATAGCGGAAATGATCTCCCGCGGTACCCGTCTCGGCGCAGATGAACTGGAGAAAACGGTTTATCGGATGCGTACAAGAGGCTGTCACCCGGATATTATTGCGTTTGGAAAAGATATAGTGGCTTTTGAACGCAGAGAGGCGCAGGACATTACGCAGTACCGATAATATAGGCAGCGGAGAAGGGGTGAAACGTCCGTATACCGGGCAGTCCGCCGGGAAAGGGGATCGCACAGGAACTGTTTTGATAAGAAAATTTTGAGAAATGAAAAAAAATCCCCAAACCCCCTTGACAAAAAGAGCGGGATATGCTATAATCTTACACGTTGACAGAAGCGATACCGCTTTTTGCCATGCGGAAGTGGCGGAACTGGCAGACGCGCACGTTTGAGGGGCGTGTGGAGTATTCCATACGGGTTCAAGTCCCGTTTTCCGCATAAGGATAACCGTAGTTCAGACAGAGATGTCCGGACTACGGTTCTTTTTTTGCTTCCCGGAGAGGATGGGGATGTTCTGCAGTAAAAAGTGAACGTACCAACCCTCTTTTTTGGCGTATTCATCCTTGACAGAATTCACCTGCTATTGTATAATAATAGTGTATAGATATTTTTGTCGCAGTATATTGCGGCAGACTTGTCGCGTAAATACATTCCGTGGAAACGGATTCAGGAGAAATATATGTTTAAGGATAAAAAAGTGGTTTTTTCCGGCGTACAGCCCTCCGGTGTGCTGACCATCGGAAACTATCTGGGTGCCATCAAAAACTTCAAGACCTTTTCGGATGAATATTATTGTCTGTACTGCGTGGTAAACGAACACGCCATCACCGTCAGACAGAACCCCGCCGAACTGCGCAAGCGTACCTATGAAACTCTGGCGCTGTATATGGCGTGCGGTCTGGATCCCGAAAAGAATACACTGTTTGTACAGAGCCATGTTCCGGCGCACACTGAGCTGGGCTGGATCCTGGACTGCTACACCATGTTCGGCGAACTGTCCCGCATGACACAGTTCAAGGACAAGAGCGCCAAGAATGCCGACAACATCAACGCTGGCCTGTTCACCTATCCTTCCCTGATGGCGGCGGATATTCTGCTGTATCAGACGGAGCTTGTGCCTGTCGGTGTTGACCAGAAGCAGCATCTGGAACTGACCAGAAACATTGCGGAACGCTTCAACCAGGTATATGGCGAAACCTTTGTTGTGCCGGAAGGATACATTCCCCAGACCACAGCAAAGATCATGTCACTCAGCGAACCCACCAAGAAGATGTCCAAGTCCGATGAAAACGAAAATGCGGTTGTACGTATTCTTGACTCCAAGGATGCCATTATCCGCAAGTTCAAGAGAGCTGTCACCGACTCCGGCAATGAGATCCGCAGAGGGGAAGGCAAGGACGGTATCATGAACCTGATGTCCATCTACGGCGCATTCACCGGTAAGACGGAAGAAGAAATTGAACGTGAATTCGATGGCAAGGGATACGGCGACTTCAAGATGGCAGTAGGGGAAGCCTGCGCAGACGCACTGGCACCGGTGCAGGCAGAATTCACCCGTCTGGCAGCGGACAAGGCGTATCTGGAATCCGTAATGGAAAAGGGTGCGGATGAAGCCTCCAGACTGGCAGCACGTACCATGTCCAAGGTAAGACGCAAGCTCGGCTTTGTGGAACTGGGCAGAAAATAATCGTAAAGTTACATTATTATAATAAACAAGAATTATATTCAGAGGAGAATGGATCATGAAAACGAAAGCGGTAAGATTATACGGTAAGATGGATCTGCGTATGGAGGAATTTGAACTTCCACCGATCAAGGAAGGCGAAATTCTTGCCTGCGTAATTTCCGACAGCCTTTGTATGTCCTCCTATAAAGCAGCATCCCAGGGTTCCGACCACAAGAGAGTACCGGACGGTATCGACAAGAACCCCGTGATCATCGGTCACGAATTCTGCGGTAAGATCATCGAAGTCGGCGAAAAGTGGAAGGATCAGTACAAGCCCGGCGATAAGTTCCTCGTACAGCCTGCACTGAACTACAAGGGTTCCCTGAACTCTCCCGGATATTCCTATGCTTACATCGGCGGCGATGCTACCTATATTATCATCCCCGAAGAAGTTATGCTTATGAACTGCCTGCTGACTTTTGACGGCGACTCCTATTTCTACGGTTCTCTCACCGAACCCATGTCCTGCATCGTAGGTGCATTCCACGCCAACTATCACACCACCCCCGGTTCTTATGTACACAAGATGGAATGCAAGCCCCGCGGCAATATGGCAATCCTCGCAGGTGCCGGTCCCATGGGTCTTGGTTGTGCGGACTATGCCATCAACGGCGGCAATCCTCCGAAGCGCCTGGTAATCACCGACATTGACGATGCCCGTCTGACTAGAGCTGCTCAGCTGACCACTGTGGAAAAGGCAGCAGAAAATGGCGTTGAACTGATTTATGTAAACACAAGCGGCGTTGAAAACCCTGTAGAATATCTCCGTTCCCTGACCGACGGCGAAGGCTTTGACGATGTATTCGTATATGCGCCCGTACAGTCCGTAGTGGAAATGGGTGATGCACTGCTGGCACGTGACGGCTGTCTGAACTTCTTCGCCGGTCCCACCAATCCCGAATTCTCCGCTATGTTCAACTTCTACAATGTTCACTACGGTTCCACCCACATCGTTGGTACCAGCGGCGGCAACACGGATGACATGAGAGAATCCATCAAGCTGATGACCGAAGGCAAGATCAATCCGGCAGGTATGATCACACACGTAGGCGGTCTGAACGCAGTTGCGGAAACCACCCTGAACCTGCCCAAGATTCCCGGCGGCAAGAAACTGATCTACACCCACATCGAACTGCCCCTGACTGCGATTGCGGATTTCGGTAAGGCAGCGGAAGAAAACAAGGGTACTGAACTGGGCGACCTGTTTGCGGATCTGGACAAGATCTGTAAGGATGCCGGCGGTCTGTGGTGCCCTGCCGCGGAAGAACGTATTCTGAAGCTGGCGAAGGATCTGTAATTTTTCGCAAGTACAGGTTTGTGCACTGCTCTGCAGAAAGCCAAGTCTGCGCCATAGTGTACTAATGAAATGTACCGGACAGACTAACGTCAGACCCATAGCATGATAGCGCTCAAGGCTGTCGTATCGGAGAAGGATGAAACTCCATCCCCGAAGCGGCAGCCTGTTTTTTGCCCGGATACCGCCGAAAAACAGCCTGAAAACGACAATATGAATATTGTTGCTTTTTTATTTACAAAAAGTTTCTTGTAAAAATCCGCCGTAAGGTATAATATATCAATATACAAAAAACAGGATGACACATATATGTTTGGATACGTAAGACCGTATGTACCGTCTCTGCAGGTGCAGGAATATGAAATCTACCGCGCGGTATACTGCGGATTATGCAGAACCATGGGCGAGGTCACAGGACAAGCCTCCAGATTGACCCTGAGTTATGATTTTTGTTTTCTGGCTGCACTCCGGATGGCATTTCTGGACAGCAGGGAAGTGGCATATGAACAGCATCGCTGCCCCGTCCATTTTACGAGATCCCGGTTCATGGCGGAAACCAATCCTGCCCTTGTGTATACTGCCGCCGCCGCTGCCTGTCTGACCGATGGGAAACGGCTGGATGACCTGCAGGACGAAACCGGTACCGCACGTCTGAAACCCTATGCACTGACCCCTCTGTGCCGGTCCATGCAGCATCATGTGCAGAAACATTATCCCACGGAAGCACTGGCTGAAAAAATCCGGAACCGACTGGCAGAATTGTCGGATCTGGAAAAAGCAGGATGCACATCCGCAGAGGAGACCGCGCAGGTGTTCGGGCTTCTCATGCAGGATGTATTCACGGAAGGACTGACGGACAGTACCAAGCGGGCAATCGCCGGAGAGTTCGGTCTGCGTACGGGAAGATTCATCTATATCTGCGACGCCATGGACGACCTGTGTGACGATATCCGGAATCACCGGTTCAATCCTCTGGCAGGACTTTGGGGGGATCTGGCACTGAATGAAGAAGGCAAACCTTCGGAAATGCTGAAAAGTGCATTCCGCACCGCCGCCATTGTGGATCTGGAAGGACTCGGACGGGCGGTGGAGCTGCTGCCGGACGGGATACTGACGCGGATACTGAAAAATATCGTATATCAGGGAATGCCGTACACATTGACACGGATTCTGGCAGGAAAAAACGGGAATCCGGGAAAAAGACGGCTTTATGAAATATCTCCGGGTGCAATCGGAGAAATTACAGATGCTGAAAAGCAATAATACACCGCAGATTGGCGGTATTCGGGAGAAAAACAGGCATGAAAGATCCGTATAGCGTGCTGGGCGTGAGCCGGGATGCAACTGAGGACGAAATAAAAAAAGCATACAGAGAACTGGCAAGAAAATACCATCCGGACAATTACGCAGGTACCAATCTGGCGGAAGTTGCGGAAGAAAAAATGAAGGAAATCAACGAGGCTTACGATTTCGTGCAGAAGGAACGGCAGGGACAGACATCCGGCAGCTCCTACGGCGGATCCGGAAGCACGTATTCCTCCTATTCTTCCTCCGGTACCACATCTTTCGCCGAAATACGGGAGATGATCCGGAACGGCAGGTATGTGGAAGCGGAACTGAAGATTGACGCTACCCCTGCCGGAGACAGAGGCGCGGAATGGAATTACCTGAAAGGCTGTCTTCTGGTACAGAGAGGGTATTACTACGATGCGCTGAAATATATTGAAGTTGCGTGTTATCTGGATCCGAACAATGCGGAATACAGAGAAGCGAAAAACCGCATGAACGTCCGTTCCTCCTCCTACGGTTCTCCCTACCGTATGAACAGAGGACAGGGAGATACGGATATGTGCGGACTTTGCACAAAACTGTTGTGTGCGGATATGTTCTGCGAATGCTGCGGCGGCGACCTGATCCCCTGCTGTTGAGGTAATGTGTTATGAAATCATGGAAGAAACAAACATCCGAACCCTCCGGAAATCAGAAAAACAAGAATACCAGAGCAGTGGCAATCTGTGGTCTGCTGACGGCGCTGAGTGTGGTGCTTCTGTACATCGGTTCTCTGACCGTGCTGGATCTGACGGCTGTTGTGGTCTGTGCACTGTTTGTCATGCTGGTGGTGGTGGAGTTGGGGAAAAAATATGCCTGGCTTCTGGTATGTGTTTCCGGTGTGCTGGCGTTTGTACTGCTGCCGTCAAAGCTGATTGCTCTGACATATTTCCTGATCGGCGGCATTTACCCCATCCTGAAAGCCCGTTTTGAACAGTTCCGTTCCTCTTTTGCGTGGCTGCTCAAAATGTCCGCCATGGGTACGATGCTCCTTGCACTCATCGTTTTGTCCAAGTTGGTTTTCACGGCGGAAGAAACCTATTTCGACATGAGTATACCCGTGATTCTGATCGGACTTTTGTTTCTGGCGGTGTACGATATGGCGCTGACCGGATGTGTTACTTTTTATATAGTAAAACTGCGTAAGAGACTGGGACTGAAAAAGTTATTTTAGTGCAAATATACCGAATATGACTCCATTTCGTTGACAATGGGGTCATTTTTATTGTATAATATAATATGAATGCAGTGCAGAGGATCGAAGGAAACGAAGGACACTGCATTTGTCAGTAAAAAATACAAACAGAAGTGAATGGTGGAGCAAAATGCCTAAAAGTATGACTGCCTTCGGCAGAGCAAGAGAATGCACTGCGGACGGTTCCAGAGACATTACTGCCGAATTGAAAAGTGTCAACGGCAGATATCTGGATGTTACCGTAAAACTGCCTCGGAACTACAGTTTTCTGGAAGAACGGGTAAAGAATTATTTGTCTGAGAGAGGAATCTCCAGAGGGAAAATCGAAGTCTACATCGGTGTGGGTGTGGTAGAGCAGGAAGGCGTGGAATATGCCCTGGATACTGCGGCAGCCAAATCCTATATTGATGCCCTGTACAATCTCCGGGATACCTTCGGACTGAGGGATGATATTTCCGTAATGCGTGTTGCCCAGATGCGGGAACTGTTTACGGTGAAAAAGCCCGAAGACGATATGGAAAAGGACTGGGCGGATGTAAAAGCCGTACTTGCCCAGGCTGTGGATGCTTTCCTGATTCAGAGAGCCAAGGAAGGGGAAAATCTCTGCCGGGATATCAAGGGAAAAGTGGAAAACATCAAGGTGCTGACCGGAAAGATCAAAGTCTTGTCCGAGGCGGATATTTCCGGATATTCGGCGAAACTGGAACAGCGTATCCGTCAGTTCCTGGCAGATTTTGATGCGGAAGTGGCAGAACAGCGAATCCTGACGGAAGCTGCCATTTATGCAGACCGCGCCGCCATTGATGAAGAACTGGTGCGTCTGGCATCCCACTTCACCGCCATGGACGAAATTCTTGCCTCCGACGAAGCGGTGGGCAGAAAGCTGGACTTCCTTCTGCAGGAAATGAACCGGGAAACCAACACCATCGGTTCCAAAGCAGGCAATACGGAGATCGCTCATATGGTTGTGGATATCAAGACCGAACTGGAAAAAATCAGAGAACAGATCCAGAATCTGGAGTAATTTCACAGGAAAAACAGAGGAAAGGATGCGGTATTTCTTTGGCTGTGCAGAATAAAGGAAAACCGCATGGATATACATGAAGTTTGTAAACGTAGGATTCAATAATATACTGAATGCAGAACGGATCATCGCCGTTATTGCCTCCGATTCCGCACCGGCAAAACGACTGGTGCAGGATGCCAAGGATATGGGTCGTGCCATTGACTGTACCAGCGGCAGGAAGACCCGTTCCGTGGTGATCACCGACAGCGACCATGTGATTCTGTCGGCGATCCAGACGGAAACGTTGGCGTCCAGACTGGCAGGCGAAACAGATACTGCAGAGAGCGGGGAGGACAGTGAAGATGAAAAATAAGGGATTGGTTTTCGTAATTTCCGGACCTTCCGGCAGCGGCAAAGGTACTGTTGTGGATGAACTGCGGAAGATCTGCACGGATGTGGGTGTGTCTGTGTCGGCTACTACAAGAAAACCCCGTGAAGGCGAAGTGGACGGCGTGAATTACCACTATATGACCAGAGAACAATTTGAAAAACTGCTGGCGGAAGGAGAAATTCTGGAACATACCGAATATAACGGAAATTATTACGGTACACTGAAAAGAGAAGCCAGAAAGATCATCGACAGCGGCAAGGATCTGATCCTTGAGATTGAAGTGGACGGCGGCAGTCAGGTACGGAATCTCATGGGTGATGACTGCGTGCTGATCATGCTGCTGGCTCCCACGGCGGCGGAACAGGAAAGACGTCTGAGAGACCGGAATACCGATACCGAAGAAGCCATTGCCGGACGTCTTGCCAAGGCGAAGATCGAAGTGGCTATGGCACCCCAGTACGATTATATTGTACTCAATGAAACCGGCAAAACACTGGAATGTGCAAACGATATTTTGCACATAATAAATGCATCCCACTACACCGTTTCCAGAATGCGTACGGTGACGGATCACTATTTTGACTAAACATACATCATACTGTAGATACATCACAGAATACGGAAAGGAATTATTATCATGATTAAGCCTTCTATCAGCGAACTGACCCAGGACGGAAAGATCAACCGTTATACACTTGTTGTTGCTACTGCAAAATCCGCTAGAATCATCACCGATGAATATGTAAAACAGCGTGAATATGCAAAAAAAGTTACCATGAGCAAGGACAGCGAAAAGGCTAAGAACCTTGCCAATTTCATCAAGAAGGAATACAGAGACGAAAAAGCCGTAAAGAATGCCATCAACGGTCTGTACAGCGGCGAATTCCGTATCCTGTCTCCCGAAGAAGCCGAAATCAAGCGTCAGACGGAAGAGGACGAAGCACGTCTGGCTCAGGCAAGAAAAGAACTGGAAACCGCTGCAGCTCTGGAAGCGGAAGAAGCAGACGAAGAAGAATCCGAAGAAATGGTTGAAACCGAACTGGACGCAGACATCAGCGAATTGTTTGCTGGCATTCTGGCAGCTGACGACGAAGACGACGCCGAATAAGAATAAAACTGCAGTTTCTCTGAAAGGAGGGAACTTTCGTGGCAAAACTGGCATATGTGTATATCTTTGATGTACCGTATCACGCAGACCGGCAGTACACCTACTATGTACCCGGCGATATGGAAAACAAAATACAGCGGGGAGATCTGGTGGAAGTTCCCTTCGGCAAAGGCAACAGGCGGATGACAGCAGTGGTGTTTCAGCTGGACGAAGGAGAAATCACGGAATCCATGAAACCCGTTTCCGCAGTGACGGCAGAAGATGTGCTGTCGGCGGAAATGCTGGGTCTTTGTCTCTTTGTAAAGGAATATACACTGTGTACATACGGCGATGCGGTACGGGCAGCTGTCCCTTCGGCGGCACTTTCCGCGGTGGTGCAGTATTATAAAGTCAAACCGGAAGCCGATATGCACACATTGCCCGACTCCCTCAGTCTGCGTGCCAGAGAGATCTTTTTGTTCATGCGGGATAAAAAGAAGGTATCGAGACAGCAGTTGACGGCGGAGTTTTCTTTTGATTTTACGGCAGCCCTGCAGCAGCTGATAAAACTGGAACTGATCGAGAAATGTACGGAAAGCAAGACACCGTCCGTCGGAAAAACCAGAACACTGGTATCCCTGCATCCGCGAATTGCGGAAAGGGCAGGGGACGACAGCGGTATTCTTGCTTTGTCCCATTCTTTGCGGAGTGATAATCAGAGACATATGCTCCAGCGTCTGACGGAAAGCAGCTGGATCGAGGAGAAGGAACTGTACACGTTGTGCGGCGTCTCTCACCAGACCGGGAAAAGCTGTCTGAAAGTATTGCTGGAAAGAGAATACGCCATGACCGCTTCGGAGGAAGTATACCGGAATCCTTTTGCGGAGGAGGGGGAAGTCAGCAGACCTGCCGCACCGTCCCCGTTGTCCGACGAACAGAAACAGGCACTGGAAACCATAACCGACCTGTATGAAACCGGCGAACCCAAAGCAGTACTCCTCCATGGCGTTACCGGTTCGGGCAAAACCAATGTTATGCTGGCAGCCATTGACCGGGTGCTGGCAGACGGACGCGGCGTGATTCTTCTGGTACCCGAAATTGCTCTCACACCCCAGACGGTCCGGATTTTCAGCGCCCGGTTCGGAGACAGAATCGCGGTGATCCATTCCTCCCTGTCCGCCGGCGAACGGTTTGACGCATGGAGAAGGATACGGGACGGACTGGCAGATGTGGTGATCGGGACAAGATCCGCCGTATTCGCACCGCTGCCCAATATCGGTATGATCCTCATTGACGAGGAACATGAATATACCTACAAATCGGAAACCGATCCCAAGTATCATGCCCACGATATAGCCAGATACCGGTGCCGGGACCACAAAGCGGTTATGCTGCTGGCATCGGCGACACCGTCGGTTGCTTCTTACTATAAGGCGAAAAAAGGGCAGTATACATTGGTGGAACTGAAAAACCGGTACGGGAATGCCCGTCTGCCGGAAGTGGAAATCTGCGATATGCGCGGCGAATCATCGGCAACACCCATCGGGGAGGTGCTGGCGGAAAGACTGCGGGAGGATAAAAAATCCGGCAATCAGTCGGTACTGTTTCTGAATCGGAGAGGGTATAATAAGTTTGTATCCTGCCGAAGCTGCGGAAAGAGTATCCAATGCCCCCACTGTTCCGTGTCCCTGACCTACCATACGGTACGCAGAGGCAGCCTGAACAGCGCATCGGAGGAAGACGGATACCTGCATACCAGACAACAGAACGGGGTTTTGGTGTGTCATATGTGCGGCTACCGGACAGCAGTACCGGATACCTGTCCGATCTGCGGAAAACCCCATTTCCTGTTCATGGGATGCGGAACACAGAAAGCCGAGGACGATATCGAAGCCATGTTCCCGGAACTGCGTGTTCTGCGTATGGATTTTGACACCACCCAGGCGAAATTCTCTCACGAAGCCCTGCTGAAACAGTTCCGTGAAGGGGAAGCGGATGTACTGCTCGGTACGCAGATGGTCACCAAAGGACATGATTTCCCGAAAGTGGCAACGGTCGGTGTGCTGAATGCGGACGGTTCCCTGTACGTGGACGATTACCGGGCAAACGAGCGTACCTTCGCCATGCTGACACAGGTGATCGGCAGAGCAGGCCGGGGTGAGATACCGGGTAAAGCGATCATACAGACATGGAATCCCGACAATGAGGTTCTGCGTCAGGCGGCGAAGCAGGATTATCAAACATTCTACGAAGGTGAAATCCGCCTGCGTGAAGCTCTTTGCTATCCGCCCTTCTGTGATATGGCGGTGATCACCCTGTCGGCTTACGATGAAGGCTATCTGGGACAGGCGGTAGTACGTATGCAGAGCCAGATACGGGATTACATCAATGTGGAATTCCGGGATGTGCAGATGGTTCTCTACGGACCGTTTGAAGCACCGGTCTACAGAGTGCAGAATCTGTGCCGTATGCGTTTTGTCATGAAGTGCCGGCTGAACAAACGGACCCGGTCCTTTATCGACCAGCTTATGTGTGTTTTCGGGAAGGGCATCACCCATGCACCCGGAACCAAAATGCCGGTGGACGGCAATCCGTCGGACAGACGACTGTATGTGACGGTGGATCTGAACCCGTCCACAATTTGAATGGAAAATACTGAAATTTACATATGGATCAGCCGCATTGCGGTGGAATGGAGATTACAATGGCTATTTTGAATATTGTTAAGGAAGGCGACCCGATTCTGCGGAAAAAATGCCGCCCCGTTACCGAAATTACGCCCCGTATCCGTCAACTGATCGAAGATATGGCGGATACTCTGGACGATGCCAACGGTGCAGGTCTGGCGGCGCCTCAGGTAGGCATTATGCGTCGGATCGTACTGGTTGTGGTGGATGACGAGATCGTTCCCCTGATCAACCCTGAAATCATCGAAGCCGAAGGAGAACAGGAAGAAATGGAAGGCTGTCTCTCTGTGCCGGATGTGTGGGGGGTTACCCATCGTCCCGCCAAGGTAACGGTTCGTGCCCTCAATATGGACGGGGAAGAATTTACCATCACCGGAGAAGGTCTGACCGCAAGAGCATTCTGTCATGAACTGGATCATCTGGAAGGGATTCTGTTCATCGACAATGCTGTACACATCTATACCCCCGAAGAAGTGGAAGAAATGTTCGGCAAGGACGACGAGGAATAAAAGATGCGTATAGTATTTATGGGAACACCCGACCTTGCAAAAGTTTGTCTGGAAGCAGTGTACGCCCATCCTGCGGCTGAGATCGTAGGTGTGCTGACACAGCCGGATAAGCCAAAGGGACGGGGTATGAAAATGGTTGCACCGCCGGTGAAAGTATTTGCGGAAGAAAAAGGTCTTCCTGTATACCAGCCCGTGACACTGAAGGACGGTGCATTTGCGGAGGAGTTGGCGAAGCTGGATCCGGAACTGATCATCGTAGCGGCATACGGCAAAATCCTGCCTGCCTATGTACTGGAGTATCCGAAATACGGCTGTGTAAACGCTCACGGCTCCCTCCTGCCGAAGTACAGAGGCGCTTCTCCCATTCAGAGAGCCATTATGGACGGGGAAACGGAAACGGGTATTACGGCGATGTATATGAACGAAGGTCTGGATACGGGAGATATGATCCTGAAGCTGACCTGCCCCATTACCGATGAAGATGATTTCGGTACCCTGCATGATACGCTGGCAGACCTGGCAGGAAAAGCCATGTGTCAGGTGATTGATAAAATCTTGGACGGTACAGTGGACGACAACAGAACCGTACAGCCGGAAGAAGGCGTTACCTATGCCGCAAAAATCGAAAAGGCGGATACACTGCTGTCCTTTGCGGAAAGTGCGGAAAAACTGTTCTGTCAGATCCGGGGCCTTTCTCCCATGCCCTACGCCATGACCCACACCCCGGACGGAAAAATTCTGAAAATTACCACAGTAAAACGGGACAAAGCGGAGAAAACTTATAATGAAGCCCCCGGAACGGTTGTGGATCTGTCGGAAGGAATCCGCGTGGTCTGCGGTGACGGGAAAACATTGCTGTTCACCGGCGTTGTTCCGGAAGGCAAGAGCAGAATGGCGGCAATGGACTATATCCGCGGCAGAAAAATTGCCGTCGGTGACGTACTGGGCAAAGACGACATTGGCTGATTTCTGAAGAAAGAGGTTAAAACGGAATGCCTTTGTTTTACGGAATAGATACCAGTTATCTGATTTATGTACTGCCCGCGCTGATTTTTGCTTTGATCGCGCAGGGTATGGTAAAATCCACTTTTGCAAAGTATTCGAAAATGCCCTCCGATGGGGGAATGACCGGCAGGGATGCGGCAAGGCTGATTCTCGATGCCAACGGACTGTATCATGTAACGGTAACGGAAGTCGCCGGGGAACTGACGGACCATTTTGATCCGAAATCCAATGTAATACGGCTGTCACAGTCGGTATACGGGGTTTCTTCTGCCGCCGCGGTAGGTGTTGCGGCACATGAAGCCGGTCATGCGGTACAGTATGCCCAAGGATATTTTCCCATGAAGATCCGCAGTGCGATTATTCCGGTAACCAATATCGGTTCCAATCTGGCGGTACCGCTGGTACTTTTGGGCATTTTGTTTTCCATCCCGGCACTTGCCTATCTCGGCGTGATTTTCTTCGGCGCATCGGTTGTATTTCAGCTGGTGACACTGCCGGTGGAATTCAATGCCAGCAGACGGGCGGTAAATGCCCTGAAAGCATCGGGACGGGTGTCCTCACAAGGATTGACAGCAGCCGGAAAGGTACTGAAAGCAGCGGCTATGACCTATGTGGCAGCACTGGCTGTGGCACTGGGCAATATGCTGAGACTCCTTTCTCTGGCAAACAGAAGCAGACGGAGATAATTGAAGTAAGGTAAGTATATGGAAACAAAAACGACTCCCCGCCGGCTTGCCATGCAGTCCCTGTTGGCTTGCGAAAAGTGCGGAAAATATACCAATCTGGAAATTGACGCCGGGATCCGGGGAGCCGGTATGTCGGATGCGGATAAAGGCCTGTACACAAGATTGGTGTACGGCGTATCCGAAAGACGGATGACCCTTGACTATATCATCGACCGTTACGCTAAGAACACCAAAGCCGCAGAACTGGATCCGGATGTGCGTACAGCATTGCGGATCGGTCTGTATCAGATGTGCTATATGGACAGAATCCCGGAATTTGCGGCAGTATCGGAATCGGTATCGCTGGTGAACAGAGGGAAAGGCGGTTTTGTCAACGCCATTCTGCGTTCCTTTCTCAGAGATGGGAAGAAGATCGTGTATCCCGATAAGGAAAAGGATCCTTTTTACTACGCCTCCATATATTATTCCATGCCTGCAGCGCTGGTGAAATTGTTTGTGGATTCCTACGGTTGGGAAACGGCTGAAAAAATCCTTTCCTGCGTGAATGGGGAGCCGGATGTGTATCTGCGGTGCAATACGGAACGGATCACTCCGGAGGATGCGGCTGCACAGACCGGCGGTACGGTGGATGAACGGTTCACCGGTATGATCCGGGTGGAAAGTGTTACGGAAAGTGTGCGGAAGGGTCTTGAAGATGGGCTGTATTTTGTACAGGACGGCGCATCCAGACTGTGTACCATGATTCTCGGTGCCATGCCGGGCGAAAGACTTGTGGATACCTGTGCCTGTCCCGGCGGAAAGAGCTTCTCGGCGGCACTGGATATGCAGGATCGGGGCGAAGTATTTTCCTTCGATCTCCACGGCAATAAACTGACACTGATTGACAAAACCGCCGGCAGACTGGGTCTTGACATCATTCACACCGGTGTACGGGATGCCAGAAATCCGGATACAGCGTTGGTGGATACAGCGGACAGAGTGCTTTGCGACGCACCCTGTTCGGGACTTGGCGTTATTGCCAAAAAACCGGATATCCGTTATAAGGATATCTCGGATATCGAAAATCTGCCTCGGATTCAGAGAGAAGTGCTGGAGGGTGCTTCCCGTTATGTAAAACCGGGCGGAGTGCTGGTGTATTCCACCTGTACACTGCACAAAAAAGAAAATGAAGAGGTAGTGAATGCCTTTCTGGAAACCCATCCGGACTTTACTTTGTCCCCCTTTGCTGTGGGCGGCGTGAAGGCGGAAGGGATGATTACCCTGTTTCCCCACATCCACCATACGGACGGCTTCTTCATTGCCCGTATGGTCAGAAAAGCATAAGGAGTATATATGACGAGTGATGTACAGCAGAAAACGGATATACTGTCCATGACTCCGGACGAAATGAAAGCCTTCGTGGTTTCCATGGGAGAACCCGGATATCGTGCGGGACAGCTGTTCACATGGCTGCATAAAGGCGCATCCTTCGGGGAAATGACCAATCTGCCCAAAGCTTTTCGCGAGAAAATCGAGGCGCATACCGATTGGCGTCTCCCGCAGATTGAAGAAAAATACATATCCGCAGAAGACGGTACGGTCAAATATCTCCTGTCCCTGAAGGATGGAGAATGTGTGGAATGTGTATTCATGAAATACCACCACGGCAGTACCCTGTGCGTATCTTCTCAGGCAGGATGCCGCATGGGATGCCGGTTCTGTGCCTCCACTCTGAACGGACAGGTCCGAAATCTGACCGCATCGGAAATTCTGGGTCAGGTAATCACCGTAGGACGGGACACGGGAGAACGTGTGGACGGCATTGTGATGATGGGAATCGGTGAGCCGCTGGACAATTACGATAATGTGGTGCGTTTTCTCCGCCTGGTCAGCGATCCGGCAGGACTGAATATCGGACTCAGACATATATCCCTGTCCACCTGCGGCATCGTTCCGAAAATTCATGATCTTGCAGAAGAAGGACTGCCGGTAACATTGTCCGTATCCCTTCACGCGGCAGATGACGAGACCCGTTCCGCCTTGATGCCGATCAATAAAAAATACCCCATTTCCGTACTGCTCGGTGCCTGCCGTCAGTACTTTGTGAAAACGGGCAGACGGGTGTCCTTCGAGTATACCCTGATTGCCGGGAAAAACGATACACCGGCACAGGCAGATGCATTGGCGGCGGTGCTGAAAAAAGAAATGCGCTGTCCCTGTCATGTAAATCTCATACCCCTGAACGAAGTAGCGGAAACGGGTCTGGAGCGACCGGGCAGACAGCGGGCGGAAGCATTCCGGAAACAGCTGGAAGCAAGAGGGATCAATGCCACCATCCGTCGTAAGCTGGGCGGGGATATTGATGCATCCTGCGGACAGCTCAGACTGCGGCGCAAACAGGCGGCAGAAGACAAAATGTGACATTCCGTTGCAGAATGTTCAGAAATTCAGGATAGAATATACGCTGTATACGTAGTATACTATATATAAACACATACGATTGATGGGACTTTTCATCAATCACGCCCTAAGAACAGAGGAGACACATATGCTATTCTATGGAAAAACAGATATCGGCATGAAGCGTGCCGTGAATCAGGATTATTTTATGATTCGTTCCTACAGCAGTGAGGTGCTGGCTGCGGTGGTATGCGACGGTATGGGCGGTGCCAAAGGAGGAAGTGTTGCCAGTACCATGGCTACGGATTCCTTTATGAATGTGATAGAGGACAAACAGGAGAAGTATCCTTTGTTCAAGGGCATGAGCGAGGAAGAAATCTGTGATATGCTGGTGGAAGCATCGGTGGAAGCGAACCGGGTGATCTACCGGAAAAGCAGCATTGAAGAATCCCTCGCCGGCATGGGTACAACTCTGGTAGGCTGTCTGGTTCTGCCGGATACCATTTATACGGTAAATATCGGTGACAGCCGTATGTACCTGACGGAGAAGGGTAATCTTTGTCAGGTAACCCACGATCACTCCTATGTGCAGTTCCTTGTGGATACGGGCAAGCTGACACCGGAACAGGCAAAGCAGTCCAATAACCGCAATATCATCACCAGAGCCGTGGGGACCGAGCGTACCGTAAATGCGGATGTCTTTACCACACCGAGAGAAGAATACAGCGGGGAATACCTGCTGCTGTGTTCCGACGGGCTGACCAATTATGTGGAACCGGAAGAGATCTGTGCCGTTGTGGAAAAGTTTACGGATGAAGGCGAGGATATCCTGCGCATGGCGTGCGAAGAACTGGTCCGCATGGCAAACGAAAGAGGCGGAAGCGATAATATTACGGCAGTTATGGTAGCCGTATAAAACGATTGTTGCGGGAATCAGATTGAAAAGAAAGGATGCAAAGCCAATATGCGCTTCCTTTAAGGAAACTGCGGATTGGTAATTTGCGCTTATACGTATGGATATATATGAAAAATACGTGGGTCAGATCTTCGACAATCGCTATCGGATCGAGAAGGTGATCGGTATCGGCGGAATGGCGATCGTGTTCAAGGCAACCGACCTGCTGATGCGCCGTCTGGTTGCTGTAAAGATTCTGAAGGATGAGATTGCAGGAGACGAACAGTCGGTGAAACGATTCATCAACGAATCCAAAGCCGTCGCTATGCTGTCCCACCCCAATATTGTCAATATCTATGATGTATCCGTCCGGGATAACATCAAGTATATTGTTATGGAATATGTGGATGGAATCACCCTGAAAAACTATATGCGCCACAGGGAAGTGCTGAATTTGAGAGAGATCATCAGTTATACAACCCAGATTCTGAAAGCCCTGATGCACGCCCATAAGAAGGGAATCATTCACAGAGATATCAAACCCCAGAATATCATGCTGCTGAAAAACGGCGTGATCAAAGTCATGGACTTCGGTATTGCCAAACTGCCCAATGCAGAAACGGTAACCATGACCGATAAAGCCATCGGCACGGTATACTATATCAGCCCCGAACAGGTCAGCGGTACCCAGATCGACGCGCGGAGCGATTTGTATGCACTGGGCGTTATGATGTACGAAATGGCAACGGGACAGCTGCCCTTTACGGCAGAAACGCCTGTGTCCGTGGCATTGATGCAGGTCAATGATGTGGCTGTTCCGCCGAGAGAGGTCAATTCCCAGATCCCGGTGGGACTGGAGCAGATCATCCGCAGAGCCATGGAAAAGGAAAAAGAAAGCCGTTACCAGAGTGCAGAGGATATGCTTGCACACCTGATGCGGCTGAAGGAAAATCCGCGGGTCGTATTCCGTGAAAATGCCCGTGTGACCAGAAGATCCGGCGGTAAAAATGCGAAAAAGGGAAGCCGTTCCATGTTCCCGATCATTATGGGTGTAACGGTGGCATTCCTGATCGTTGCCGGGGTAAGCGGTTTCTATATCATTGATAAGCTGTTCATCAACTCTACCATGAACAATTACCAGACCATATCCGTCCAGAATTTCGTCGGTACGGAATACACGGACAGGCTGAAAACATGGTTTGACGAGTCGGTACAGTATACCCTTGCCAATGTGATTTATGAGTACAACGATGATTACGAAGAAGGGGTCATCATTTCCCAAACCCCGAAAGCGGAAGAAGCCAAAAAGATTCTGGCAGGCAAACAGAAATGTACCATGACCCTGGTGGTGAGTAAGGGAACGGAAACCACAGTTCTGGCAGACTATACGGTAAGAGACTACCGGGAAGCGGAAGCGGAACTGAGAATGCTGGGCATGACGGTGGCTCTGGAGGAGACGGAAGACGATTTCCTGAACATCGGGTATGTGGTCCGTATGTCCCCCGAACCCGGTACCGTTGTAAATATCGGGGATACGGTTACGCTGTATGTGAATTACGGTAAGGATACGGTAAAGGTTCTGGTACCCAATTTCTCCGGACTGACGGAAGCCGAAGCGCTGATCAAGCTGATGGAAAACGACCTGCGCCCCGGCAAGATCACGTATCAGAAATCCACCAGAACGCCGGGTACGGTCATTGATCAAAGCGCGGACGCCATGAAGGAGATCGATCAGTATGCCGAGATCGATTTTGTGGTAAGCGGCGGTGCCTTCTACAGCGGTGACGGTACGGCGATCCCGACTTATTGGGATTATACGGAAAAAGAGCCGGAAACGGATCCGCCGGAAACAGAGCCGGAGACCGATCCGTATTATGATGAAGGGTATCCCTGGGATGACGAGGAAGACACCGCAGAGGAAGAAGATAATTGGGTCGGTTCGAGCGAAACAGAGGATAGAAAATCCAACTTCCCCTGGGGCATTATAAACTGAGGAGACAACTGTGGAGAAATACAAAGGGATACTCATTAAAGGTGTCGGCGGTCTGTATGAAGTACTGCCGTCGGATGGGGAAAAAGAAACATTTCTTTGCCGTGCCAGAGGGATTTTTCGGCTGGAAGGTATTTCTCCCCTTGCCGGAGATGATGTACTGGTCAGTCCTGCAAACGGTATTGAGGAAGAAGGACTGAACAAAGAAGAACGGGACGCCGGATGGGTGATCACGGACATACTGCCGCGTAAAAACGACATGATCCGTCCACCCATGGCGAATCTGAGTCACCTTTTCGTGGTTGTACCCTGCGCCAGTCCGAAGCCGGACCTGCTGATGGCGGATAAGTTGATCTGCATTGCGGTGCATAAGAATATCACACCTGTGTTCGTAATCAACAAGATGGATATGGATCCGGAAATGAATGAACGGATCTGCCGGATGTATGCGCTGGCGGGATTCCCCGTATTTGCGCTGAGTGCGGCAACCGGAGAGGGCGTGGAAGCATTGGAGATGTACCTGGAGACGGAAGCGAAAAAAGCCGAAGAAGCTGGTTCTCATATGCGTGCCGCTTTTGCCGGTGTATCCGGTGCGGGCAAGTCCACACTGATGACCCGACTATACCCGGATCTGCAGCTGAAAACCAATACAGTCAGTGCCAAGATCGAAAGAGGACGGCATACCACAAGACACGTGGAGCTGTATCCGGTAAAGGCGGGGAAATATACGTACTTCCTGGCTGACACCCCCGGCTTTTCCATGCTGGACTTCACCCGATTCAATTTTCTGACCGCAGAAGAACTGCCGGAGAGTTTTCCGGAGTTTGCAGACTGCATCGGAAACTGCCGGTATACCAAATGCACCCATACCAGAGAGGAAGGATGTGCGGTGCTGGAAAAAGTGCAGCGGGGAAAAATGGAAGAAGGCAGACATCAGAATTATATTGCCATCCGTGAGGAGATTCTGAAGAAACCCGAATGGAAACGGCAGAAGGAAGCAGAAGGAAAAACACCCGGAAAACGGAGACGGTAGGAGAATATGGGCAGCAAAATAGCAGTGGTTTTCACCGGCGGCGCGTGCAATCTGGACAACATCACACTGCCGGAAAACGCGGACATGATTCTTGCGGCGGACAGCGGTTACCACAAAGCAGCGGCGCTTGGCATAAAGCCTCACAAGCTGGTAGGGGATTTCGATTCCCTGTTCGACGGAAGGCAGGCAGAAGCGTTGCCGGAAGGGATGGAGATATACCAATCCCCCTGTGAAAAGGATGAAACGGATACCATGCTGGCGTGTGAGATCGCCGTGGAAGCCGGTGCGGAGGAAATACTCATCATCGGCGGTACGGGCGGAAGAGCGGATCATGGCTTATCCAATATTCTGTATCTGGAAAACCTGGACAGACGGGGTATCCGTGTCCTGCTGACCGATGGGGAAAACCGCATTCAGGTACGGCACGACTGTACAGTAAAACTGCCGGATCGGAAGGGATACTTTTCTGTGTTTGCTTTGGATACCTGCGTGGTGACACTGACCGGATGCAAATATCCGCTGACGGATGCGAAACTGGAAAGAGCCATGCCCTATGCGGTAAGCAACGAGGTAGTCGGTGAGGAAGCCGTTATTACTTTGACGGGATACGCAGTGATCATGGAATCCAAAAAGTAACTGCACGGGCGCATTGTACATATACTGTAAGTGTCGGAGGGCAGAACGACTGTCCGATATGCAGCAGTATGGAGGATACACATGAAAGTTGTAATATGGAAAAGCCCAAGGTTTGTCATACCCCTTTTACGCCGGTTCTTCCGCATGGGAAAAAACTGAACAATAAATTAAAGCAGGGGAGGGAGAAACACTTTTTGCGAAAAAGTATTTCTCCCTCATGAGATTTGCGAAGCAATTCTCAACTGCACCCCCTCCCTCTTTTCAAAAAACTTCGAAAAGAGGGAGGGGCAACAGAAATATTGGATTGCTTTAAGGATGTCGTTTTTGGAATAATAAACTTGCGCCCTTTTTCAGGTTTTGGAAAAGTTTGGGGACGGAAGAATTGCGGCGCAAATCTTTGGGGGAAGGAAAACTTTTTTCAAAAAGTGTTCCTTCCCCCGAAAATTATATTTGTGACTACTTCTTTGTATTTGTTTTGCCAAACGGAGGGGTTAGCCGTCCACTTCCACGATACCGTTTGCCTTTACGGTGATCTTCATGCCGTCCTTTACATACTGCAGGAATTTATCGCCCAGAGAATCCACAACGGGCATGGAAACGCCATCCACCCAGACATCCGCCAGAACCGCACCGGCTGCTGCCAGAGAGTCAATGTGGTTGGCAAACAGCATACACGCAGGATTCTTTTCCATTGCGCAGGCGCAGTACAGTAGAAGACCGCCGGTGGTGGAACCGATGGTCTGCGGGAGACAAAGGGCTTTGCCGATCAGAGGCTTGCCGTGGAGTTCTTCGTTATTCTGGTCACCGCATTTTACATCCTTGTCACCGAACTGCAGTGCCATCTGGAGAGAAGCCAATGTATTGAAGCCCTGGGTGGTTACGACAGCTTCTGCCGTAACTTCACCGGGGGTGATTACGCGTCCTTGGAATTGTTTCATTACTTCTTACCTCCTGTGATCGCAGTCAAAATTTCTTCATCGGTGTAGTATCTTGCGCTGGTGTAGGTACGCAGCTTGTTGGAAGAAGTGATGACAGGCATCTTCTTGCAAAGGGGATTGTTCATGTACATCAGCGGACAGATATAGGAAGTGATTACGCCGGCAGCCTTCAGACGGGGCGCATATTCGGTTTTCTCAAAGGCTTCCAGTACCTTGGGAGCAGCTGTGAATACAGTGGGAATACCGACTTTTTTCTTACCGTTCTTTTTCAGTCCGGCTTCGATCTTGTCCGTCCAGTCCTTGAGCTGTTCCAGGGAAAGATGGGGACATCCTACAAAGCAGAGCTTGGGAGAAGCATCGGGATTCTTCCAGATTACGGGATAATTGTTCTTTACTCTTTCCAGTTCCGCATCGTCAATGATGTATTCCTGCGCACCTTCTGCAATGAGGCTTTCCCCCAGTTCCACTGCTTCGGGGGTCAGGTTTGCGATATGGTAAAGACCTACAGCACCGTTGGATGCGGTCGCAGCGCCGAAATCCTTCAGATAAGCGCAGACAGAATCGTTCAGTTCGGTACCGATCCATTTGTCAAGTCCCACAACGTAAGGTACATCTTCCATAACCTTCATACCGATGGCAGAACCCAGCAGCTGTGCCTCGGGCATTTTGGTGGTCTGTACCTTGATTACCCAGGTGGCTTTTCTGCCTTCGTCCGTCAGAAGTCCGAAATAGGGAACATAGCCTACGATGGAACCCATAATGTCCAGAATACCGGAATTACGGTTGCATCTTGCACCCAGTACGGAGTTGGCATATACAACTGCGCTGGATTCTGCCCAGGAGAGTACGTCACCCTTCTGCGGCTTGTTGCCCATTTCGTCCATGTAACAGGTACAGCTGAAGGCATCCTTATCCATCAGACCTAACTTTTCCAGCTGTCCTTCATAGAAATTCTGCTTGGTGTACATGAACTTACGGAATACCAGATTCTGTAAGAAGTTGGCAGGTACGTTATTATCAAGAGGACGGGGGTCTACGGAGAATTTCTGTTCCGAGAAAACACCTGCGTCCAGAAGCTGCTGCATCAGATCGTATACAGGGGACATGACCTTCAGACCGAAGGAAGTAACCAGATGGTTGTACTTGGAGGTAATGGGCACCAGCTTTTCCGCTTCAAAAGCCTCGCCGTACATTACCAGGGTTTTCATTACTTTGGCAAGAGTTTCCCCTTTTTCGCCGTCCAGGATTGCCTGTTGTTCTTTTGTCAATATCATGATCCATTCTCCTTATCAAATCAGAGTTTCATGCACACATTCCATGCGCCCCAGATAACCGTTCTCAGGTTGCCCACCTGGGAAGCATCGCCGACAACGTGAATATGCTTGCCCTTGGGGGACACGGGATCGGGGGTGTAACCAACGGACAGAATGACGGAATCCGCAGGAATATCGAATGTTTTGCCATCCTTGTCCTTTACGGTGACCGCACCGCTGCCGATTTCGCACAGGGAAGTTTCCAGATGTACGGGAACTTTGTTGGTCTTGAAGAAATCACGGAGGTAACTGGTGTTGGCAAGGCAAATACCCTTTGTGGTGATCAGGTCATCCTGCATTTCCACAATGGTAGGCTTTTTACCCCGGAGATACAGTTCGTAAGCGATTTCACAGCCGGTCAGACCGCCGCCGATGATGGTGACATTTTCGCCGACTTCCGCCTTGCCCAGCAGGAAATCAACCGCTTCAATGGCACTCTCTGCCCCCTTTACGGGAATCTTCTTGGCTTTTGCGCCGGTTGCCACAATGATTTCGTCAGCATCAAGGGATTTCACATCGGTGATTTCGGTGTTCAGTTTCACTGTAATGGGATGCTTGGACAGCTCGCGGATGTACCAGGCGATCAGTGCGCGGTCTTTTTCCTTGAAGGAAGGCGCAGCAGCCGCAATGAATACACCGCCCAGTTCACCGGTTTTTTCGTAAAGGGTAACCTTATGTCCGCGCTTTGCACAGAGAATGGCTGCTTCCATACCGCCGATACCGCCGCCGATGATGGCAATATTCTTCTGCACCTTGGCGGGTTCAACAAAGTATTTTGTGGACTGCATGGTTTCGGGATTGAGGGCACAGCGCGCCAGACCCATGGTATCCGTCAGATCCTGGGTGTTGGCGTGACCCTTGGAGGAGGAGAAATTGAAACAGCCGCTGTGACAGCAGATGCAGGGTTTGATGTCTTCCAATCTGTTTTCGATCAGCTTGGTGATCCATTCCGGGTCGGTGAGGAACTGACGGGCAACACCCACAGCGTCAATTCTGCCTTCCGCAACGGCTTTTGCACCGGTTTCCGCATCCATTCTGCCGGCGCATACCACGGGAATGTCCACGAATTGCTTGATATGGGCAACATCGTCCAGGTTGCAGTTTTCCGGCATATACATCGGCGGATGCGCCCAGTACCAGGAGTCGTAGGTACCGTTGTCCGCATTGAGCATATCGTATCCGGCATCCTGCAGATACTTTACCGCCTTTTCGGATTCTTCCATGTTTCTGCCCACTTCGGTGTATGTTTCGCCCGGCATCGCACCTTCACAGAATCCTTTCATCTTGGATTCTACGGAATAACGCAGGGATACAGGATATTCCGTACCGCAGGCTTCTTTGATGGCTTTGACAACTTCTGCCGCAAAACGGTAACGGTTTTCAAAGCTTCCGCCGTAATCGTCGGTTCGTTTGTTGAAGAATTCGATAGAGAACTGGTCCAGCAGATATCCTTCGTGTACAGCGTGGACTTCCACACCATCAACACCGGCTTCCTTGCACAGCTTTGCGGTCTTGGCAAAGGCTTCGATGATTTCGTGAATCTGTTCCACCGTCATTTCGGGACAGATAATATCGTGTGCCCAGCGGGAGGGCTGTTCACTGGGGCATGCCAGTTCGTGGGAGGTGTCGATGATGGGCTTGATCAGTGCGCGGGTGAATTTGTTTTTGTGGAGGGGAGCTACCAGTTCGGTGATCGCCCAGGAACGGCCCATACCGGCAGTCAGCTGAATAAACAGTTTGGCACCGGTTTTGTGGATCTCCTCCATAAACACTTTCAGCTCGTCAAACATCTTCGGATTCTGCCACAGCCACTTACCCCAGAAGGTATCTCTCAGGGGGGCAATACCGGGGATGATAAGACCTACATTGTTGTTTGCTCTTTCCAGAAAGAGTTTTGCGGCTTCTCTGTCGAAGTGGCAGCCGCCCAGCTCAAACCAGCCGAACAGGGAAGTGCCGCCCATCGGGCACATCACGATTCGGTTTTTGATCTCCACATTACCGATCTTCCACGGGGTAAACAACGCTTCGTATTTTTTGTCCATCTGATTCATTGGTGTTCGTTTCCTCCATAGATTTGAATTTGTATTGCTGCAGATATGCCGGAAACCGTATCGGATGCTTTGTGATCTCCGCACTGTTTCCGGTTTTTCAATAGTATAGAGATATGATACCACAAATCGGTTGTTTTTTCAACAAGTTTGTGTAAATATAATAAGATAATGGGGGAATTTTGTGTATATACATGACGGAAAATATTCTCATGACGGCGTGATGGAAGGGGAATGACCTTGACTTCCCTTTGGGATATGTGATATAATATGTGCAGGAAATCCAAAATACATTTTTTTACATATAGCCAGGAGGTTTGTTATGTCAAGATCCGGAATTGTGTTTGCCGGGAATATCTTAGTGGACGTTGTGAAAAACATCACCGGCTTTCCGCAGGTGGGGATGCTGGCCACCATCACTTCCGTTAAACAGGCAGTCGGCGGCGCCGTACCCAATACAGCCATCGACCTTGCAAAAATAGATCCGAATATCCCGATCACTGCACTGGGCAGAGTGGGCGATGATGCCTACGGTCAGTATGTCACCGCCATGATGCAGGCGCATGGAATCAATACCGACGGAGTGATCGTTACTCCCGATGCCCCCACCAGCTTTTCCGATGTTATGAGTGATGTTTCCACCGGAGAACGTACCTTCTTCCACGCAAGAGGCGCCAATGCCCTGTTTGCCCCGGAAGATATTGATGTGGACGCACTGGACTGCGATATTTTCCACATCGGTTATATCCTGCTGTTGGACACCATGGACGAAGCTGATGAAGAATACGGTACAAGACTGGCGCGTTTGCTGGCGAAAATCCAGGCGAAGGGGATCAAAACTTCCATTGACGTGGTAAGCGATTCTTCTCTCCGCTTCAAGGAAAAAATCGTACCTGCTCTGAAATACTGCAATTACGCCATCATGAACGAAATCGAAGGCTGCGGCGTGTCCGGACTGAATCCCCGCAAAGAGGACGGTTCCATGGATCCGGACAATATGTATGCAACCATGAAGATGATGATGGATCTTGGGGTAAAAGACCGCGTGATCCTGCACAGTAAGGAAGCAGGTTTCATGCTGGATGCCAACGGAGCGTTTACCTATGCTCCTGCGGTTGACATTGATCCTGCTCTGATTGCCGGAAAAGTGGGCGCAGGCGATGCGTTCTGTGCAGGCTGTCTGTACGGTCTGTACACCGGTATTGACAATGACGATCTCCTTGATTTTGCATCTGCTGCCGCTGTGTGTAACCTGACCGCAGCCGATTCCATCAGCGGTATGCGTACGGCAGAGGAAATCCGGAAGATCGTGGAAAACGGCAAACTTGCATAAAGGAAAATACTAAACGGAGAATACGACTATGACTAAAAATGCGGTAATCATCGGTGCCGGCAATATCGGACGCGGTTTTGCGGCGCAGATTCTGTATGAAGGCGGATACAATGTGTGTTTTGTGGATGTATCCGAAGTAATTGTGAATGCCCTGAATGAGCGGCATGAATATCCTGTTGAAATTGTAAAAACCGGCGCTTCCCATCGGGTTATGATCCGCAATGTTTCCGCCGTCAACGGAAATGACAGGGAAAAAGCCTGCCGTGTGATCGCGGACTCGGATATCTGCGTTACCTGCGTAGGGGCAAAAGCGCTGAAGTACATCATTCCCAATCTGGCAGGCGGTATCAGACTGCGTCACGGAGAAACCGGCAGACCCTTCAATCTCCTGATCTGCGAAAACCTGATGGATGCGGACAAATACATCCATTCTCTGCTGGAACCGGAACTGACACCGGACGAACTGGCAAATGTAGGACTGATCGAAACTTCCGTAGGACGTATGGTACCCGTACCGGATCCGGAACTGGCGAAAATCGATCCTCTGCTGGTTCGTGCGGAAAGTTTTCTGGATCTCCCCTGCGATAAGGATGCTTTCAAGGGTGAGATTCCCGTTATGCCCGCCCTGTCCCCCATCGCCCCTTTCCGCTTTATTATTGAACGGAAGCTGTACATCCACAATATGGGACACGCCATCTGCGCCTATCTGGGGATGCTGAAAGGATATACCTACATCAGCGAAGCGATTGCTGACCCCAAAATCCGTCTGATCGTCAGAGAAGCCATGACGGAAAGTGCCGTTGCTCTGGCAAAGCGCTTCAGCCAGCCCTTCGAAGTGCTGATCGAACATACCAACGACCTGATCCGTCGTTTCGGCAATACAGCCCTTGGAGATACCTGTGCCAGAGTTGGCGCGGACATTCCGAGAAAACTGGCGAATGCCGACAGACTGACCGGCGCATCCCTTTCCGTAATGGAAGCAGGGGGCAAACCGGTGTATATTGCCGCAGGTGCCGCCGCTGCCCTGTGTGTATACATCCGTGAAAACGGCGGTGATGCGGATAAGGTATTCGCGGAACTGACCGGTGTATCCGAAGGTGCCTATAAAGAAACTGCGTTGGCACTGTACGAAAAATTCTCTGCCGGTGCGGATTATATGGAAATCGTTGCGGCAGCGGATGCGATTCTGGAATAAACCCAAACGAAACACAAACCCCACCCCGACTTTCTTTCCCGGAAGGTCAGGGTGGGATTTTTCTGTTTGCCGGATATTATGACAAAACTGCCGCATACGTCAAAACCATTGACTTCACGGATGATCTGCGATACAATGTAAATACCGGGAGGGACCGGTATCACGCGTGAACAGAAAACAGGAGAAAAGTTTAAAATGGATAAAACAAACAGTGAGCGGGCACAAAACAAACAGTTTCATGAATCGTTGATACGGACTGACGACTGCCGTGCTGCGGAAAGAATGAAATACAGAATTGAAATCAATCCAAAGCAGAAGGAGGACATTCTCATATCTGCCAGACAAACCTCAGAGATACTGGACAGGATGGAAGCCCTGCTGAAAGGACCGGCAGATGTTCTCTACGGTTATTCCGGGCAGGACATTGTGAAGCTCGGGACAGAAAATGTGTATTGCTTTTTCACGGAGGGGAATAAGGTGTTTGCTTCTGCGAAAGAGGGAAAATACCAGGTCAGGGAAAGACTCTACAGCCTGGAAGAACTGTATCCCGATGATTTTCTTAAAGTCAACCAGTCCTGTCTCGTAAATATATCCCAGATCAGGAAGTTTGACGTATCCATCGGCGGCTCCCTGGTGGTGATCCTCAAAAACGGATACCGGGATTACGTGTCCCGGAGACAAATGAGATCGGTCAAAGAAAGGTTAGGTATTTAATATGAATCCATATGTAAAATCATTTTTGCACCGCGGTATGCTTTTCGGGGGATTCGGTCCGATTGTTGCCGCTATCGTTTTCGCCATACTGGGCTGTACCATACAGGATTTTTCCCTGACAGGGGGAGAAGTGCTGACCGCGGTGGTCTCCACATACATCCTCGCATTCGTACAGGCAGGAGTCAGCGTGTTCAACCAGATCGAGCATTGGTCCGTGGGAAAGTCCCTGTTTTTCCACCTGACGATTCTGTATATCACTTATGCAGGATGCTATCTGCTGAACTCCTGGATTCCCTTTGAGCCGATGGTACTGGTGATTTTCAGCGTAATATTTGTTGTATGCTATTTTGTGATCTGGCTGGCGGTGTATTTCTCCGTAAAAGCCGCCGCAGAACGGTTTAATAAGAAGATCGGATAAGTGAATAGAAAAACAGACCGGCATCACGGAAAAATGGTGTCGGTCTGTTTTGGTTTGTGCTTATTCAGGGTACGAAAATTTCCTGTATCGTCAGTCTTTCTTCCGTTGCGGTAAAGATGAAAGGCATACCCGGATGTGGGTCATAGGTTTTCAGATACTCTGCAAATGTGGCACTATCCGATGTGGTGATCCATCGCCCGTCCGTAACTGTATACCGCGGATCTTCCACAGTATTAAATATATCCCACCAGTCGTAGAAAACAAATTCCGTGTTTTCGGGAAGTTTCAGTGTTGTCATCTGATCATCCGGATCATGGATATAGTATCCGTTGGGCATATCCTGCCAGTTTAATTCCAGTTCTTTAATACGCTCCGTGTCTTCCGAGGTGATGAATTCTACCATGTTCAGATCCAGAATACTGACACCATCTTCATCAGGAGAAACAATATTCCAATCCGTGATAATGCCTGTGAACGTCACCTCCTGCGTCCGACGCCATGCTTCGTACAGATCCTTTGCCAGTTCAGCATAATACCACTGCATAGTTTCTTCATCAGCGGATTCGAGAATCATACCGGAATCTGCGGTGGTGATTCGTGTATATACATCCGTGCCGCTTGTTGAGTTCCGGTACAGGATCAGATAAGGCTGACAGCCGCGGAAGGATTCCGTGATCCAGCCGTCTTCCATAACCATACCTTCGATCGCCGGGACATTTTCCGGATGGTCGGGTTTGAGTCGGTATTCCAGCAGATAGATTTCCACAGCACAGTCTTCCTCTGTTGAAGTATCCGCTTCTGCCAGTTTCCGTAATCCTGTTATCTTTGCACCAACAATAGAGTAAGCGGCATTGGTCGTAACATCCGGCTGACTGTTCAGAATATTATGGTTGTCGATCTCCTGTTTTACAAGCTCTGCCGCCCAGTCCGTGACCGCCTGGGGAACAGCGTAATCAAAATCAATGGAGATAATCATGGATTCCGTATTGTCCCATCGTGTCGGATCGTAGATAACCGTCGGCGTACCGGGCATGGGAATCCAGTCATCCTTCTCACTGTTACGGACGTAGAGCGCACCCACATACATGGTTTTGTCTGCTGCCTGAAAGATGATCTCCAGATAATTTTCATTCACGCTTCCGCGGATAGCATAGGGCGTATCCGACAGAACCCCATCATACACACCACAGGCTGTTTCGTATGCCGCCTGAAGCAGGGAAGCGGGGACATCGGAAGACGGAGTCGGCTGGGTGCTGTATTCTCCGTTTTCATCCCGGAAAAAGGCAACACGTACGTGCTTGACCCCATCGGCTTCGTAATACTCTACACCCACATATTCGCCGTTTTCGCTGTGCGTGATGGTACCGGTTTCTTTATCCAGCGTCAGTCCCTGTTCTGCGGCGGTCTGCATGGCGATTGCCCAGGCGGTATCGTAGAACCACGATGTGGGTGTGCCGAACAGGAGTTGTTGGTTTTCTTCATTGAATTCAGTTGTATCTGTGATATCGTCAGGAAAGGTCACTTCCTGCATACTGATAAATCTCTCATATAACTCCATAGCCATGGCGGTATATGGATCACCGTATTCCGTCAGCATTTCCGCCGTCTCATAATCAGGCAGCAGCAAAGAATCAGAGATGGAAATCCGTGTGTAGACATCCGTACCGTCTGCCGAGCTGCGGTACATGACCAGATAAGGCTGACCGGCAGTGATGGGTTCGTTGATACAGCCATTGTCCATAGTTCTGCCGTATTCCAGAGCCGTATCCGGGTCGTCGGGGATGACCTTGTACTCCAGACGGTACATCTCTACTGCACAGTCCGGTTCGGTTTCCACTTCCGCGATTCGTTCCAGAGCTGTGATTTTTGCACCGGTCAGGGAGTAGGGGGAGGTGGCATATTGGTTATAGTCGTAAACTTCCTGCTTGACAAGACCGGCGCCCAAGGACAGAACCGCTTCGGGGACGGCGTAGGGAACATCCAGCGTGACGGAAATGGTCGCATCAACGAGAGTATTGGGAACCCAGGGACGCTGGTTGAGCAGATCGGGAACATAATTGCCATTTTCATCCCGGTAAAAGTATACCCTGATCCAAGAGATACTGTCTGCCACGGAATAATCCACATACATTGCCCCCATATGTCTGCCGGTTTCGATGAAAACGATGTGTTCCGTACTTCTGTCCAGCGTAAGTCCTTTCTCTTCAGCGATCTGCTGTGCCCACTCCCAGGCGGTACCACGGATCCATTCCATTGGTATTTGCACCAGTACATAGGAGAAATGCCCGAATGTTTTTTCAAATCTTTGTATATCCTCATCGGTGAAATCCCGTACATACACAGTCACATACTGGTCCCCGGACCTGTAATCCACCGATTCGATTTTCTGCTGATATTCAATAATCTGAGAGGCACTGACTGTGGCATTGGTGTATTCCCAGATTTCTTCCTGCTGATTTTTCAGTTCCTCATAGGTAAGGTGTCTGGGGGAAATATTGGATACCAGAAGCATTTCGATTTCCCACTCATATTCACGTGTCACTTCCGGCAGATCGGTATTTGGCGTGTCCTTTGTAAAACTGTTTTCGTATATATCCAAAAACCGGGATACAAAAGCCGCCTGTTCTCTGGCTTCTTCTGTACCGCCTGTCACCTGCCAACCGAATTTTTTGTACAGATCAAAATTCCTGTGGGACAGCGCGCCCAGTCCCTGTTCTTCCCGGATCAAAGCGATCCCTTCGGCATACAGGATCTTCAGTGTGTCAAAGGCTTTTTCCGGGTCCTTGAACACCGCCCTGCCGTACTTGTCTGCCCCGATGGAAAAATCTGCACTGATGCTTTCGTACTTCTCTTTGTCCACACTGCCGATGGAGTTTTCCGCGCCGGGTTCATATTCCTGTACCCAGGGATTCCGCACCGTAACGGGATCGGTCAGAAAACATACCGCCGTTACCGCGCAGACGAGAAGTGCCAGCAGAATAATCCAGAATGCTGGTTTCTTGTAATGCAGAACGGACTTGATCCGCGCCCGGACACCGACTTCACCGAATGCCAGCGGACAAGCGGAAATCAGACGCCGGTTCACACTGCAGTCCAAGAGTGCCTGGGAATAGTTCGCACGTTCTCTGTCATCCATTTCCCGGATCACCTTTTCATCGCAGGCCAGTTCAATATCCCGGCAGAACAGCACATACGCCAGCCAAAGAATGGGGTTGAACCAATGTACCGCCAGCAGCAGAAATCCGAAAGGCTTCCACCAGTGATCCCGGCGGCGGATATGTGCCTGCTCATGGGCAATAACGTATTCCAGACTGTGGTCATCCAGTCCGAAGGGCGTATAAATCCGCGGCTTCACAATGCCCAGTACAAAGGGGGAGTCCACATTTTCACTCTGGAAAATATTGTCCCGGTACAGAACAGCACTCCCCACCCGGCGCCGCAGGTGCAGATAACTGACCGTGGTATAGAGCAGCATAGCGGCAATGCCCAGAATCCAGATGTTCGCACAGACTGCAACGGCGATCTGCAGGGGATTGACGCTTGTGCCCGGTGCCGGTGTGTTGGATTCAACGATGATGGGATTTACCACATTGTTGATCACCGGAATACCACTGTTGATAGCGGGGACAGTATTCAGTTCAATATTCAGCGGGATGGTCTGGGTGCTGGGAATCAGACTCAATGCACTTTCGATGGAGAAGGGGAACAGAAGCCGTACCGCCACAATACCCCAAAGCAGGACATTCCCCCATTTCGGCGCTTTTTTCAGAACAAACCGGAGTATGAACACCGCCAGAACAAGCCAGCTTGCGGTTATACTCATGTTTATCATTTTCAGAAAAACTTCACTCATTCCGCCCCTCCTTCACGCATCCGGTCAATCATCCGCTGGATTTCGTCAATCTCCTTCCCGGACAATTTCTGATGCTTCGTAAACGCCGCAATGAATGCAGGCAGCGATCCTTCAAATTTTTTCTCCACCAGTTCATCAATCTCGGACGCCTGTACTTCATCCTTGGATACCAGAGATGTGACAACGGTATTTTCGTTTTTCAGAATTCCTCTGTCGGAAAGCCGTTTGATGACAGTATACGTGGTACTGGTTTTCCACCCCAGCTGTTCCGCACAAAGTTTCGCCAGAAGCGGACTTTTGATGGGTTCATGTTCCCACAGAATCAGACAGAAGCGATATTCACTTTCAAAAATTTTCGGTGTTTCCATTGGGATACTCCTTTCCGAATTTCATTCTAATGCATTAGATTGTGTTTATATTCTAACACGTTAGAATGGAGTTGTCAATAGAGTTCATAATTTTGTTACGAATGGAAATTCAGGCGAAGAATGGCTACATATGGTTGCTTTCATAAGTATGGAGGCAAAGGACAGTAGAGATATTGTCTCTTTGTAGAGTTTGTGGTATAATACTGTTGGGTGATAGGAATGGGAGAAGATAGGGAACTGCCAAATAGAAAAGAACTTCGATAAAATGGCTATGATTATAGTAGAACAGGCGCATATTTTATAGCGATATGTACGCAGAATAGAAAAATATTCTCTCTGTCATTGTAGGGGAGGTGTCTCTCTTGACAACGCCCCCTCCCTTACGGCAGATGTGGAAACAGGAAAAATGGAACGATAAATTAGGGTTTACGAGGTACTTGACATGATAAGAATCATTGATACATTTTCTCAGATTGATTCTTTGTTCGATAATGGAACATTCAATTTGGTAATGTGGGAAAAATATATGAATTTTATTTATGAAAGATCAGCTGATATTTTCAAAGATGATTTAAAAGAATGTCTGGACAGTGGAAACTACATTTTTGAAAAAGATATCTTACCGATCATCAACGCTGTCCACGGTCATACAGCATTGGAAGCCATGCATATTTCCTTCCAAAAAGTTACAAATGGCTTAAACGAAAGAATCATTGATTGCTTTGAACATGAATTAGATGCTGACATTGTTTTATATCTTGGACTTTGCAATGCAGCGGGATGGGTTACCAATATTCATGGACGTGATGTAATACTGTTAGGAATGGAAAAGATTCTTGAGCTGAACTGGTACGATGAGGATTCAATGTATGGACTGATTTATCACGAATTAGGACACGTATATCATAAACAATATGGTATATTGGATCAATCTTGTGATAACAGCAGCCAGAATTTTGTTTGGCAGTTATTTACCGAGGGTATAGCAATGTACTTTGAACAGGTTCTGATTCATGACCTGAATTACTATCACCAAGACAAAAATGGCTGGCTGAATTGGTGTGATGATCATTTCAAGCAAATACTATCGGACTTTTATTCTGATTTGCCAACAATGACAAGATTTGATCAAAGGTATTTCGGTGATTGGGCGAACTATTGCGGAAGAGGAGATGTCGGATATTATCTTGGAGCAAAGTTTGTTCAATATCTATGCGGTAAACATAGCTTTGCCCAGCTGATCAGACTGCAGATCGATGATATTTATCAGGAATTTTTAACCTTTACCGAAGAAAAAACACAATTTCAAAAATAGTGATAAACGTATTGGAATGAAAATACCCCAACAGACTGAAAAAATCTGTCGGGGTATTTTCTCATTTATGTGAGACTTTTGAAAAAACGTATATCAGCTCTATTACGCCATCGTCTCCAGCATTGCTTCGGAAACTTCATACTTCAAAGCTTCTCCGGCAAGATACGCATCAAATTCATTCAGCATATACTTACCCATACGGCGGATTTCGTCACCCTTGCTTCCTGCAATGTGGGGTGTCAGGAGGCAGTTCGGGAGGGAATAGAAAGCATGACCGGGTTCAACCGGTTCGGGGAGGGTAACGTCCAGAAGAGCGGTCAGGTCAGGGCGTTCTGTCAGGATCCTAACCAGATCATCCTCAACGACCTGTGCACCGCGTCCGGTATTGATGAATACACCGTAATGTCTCATACGGCGGAACAGATCGTAATTCAGCATACCCTTGGTCTGTGCATTGTTTGCCAGATGGTTGGAGACCACGAAAGCACGCTCGAACAGAGTCGGCAGATCGCATTTTTCCACACCCAGTTCGGCGGCTTTTTCGTCGGGAAGGAAGGGGTCGAAAACAATCACCTTCAGTTCATACTGCTTCAGCATCTGAATGACCAGACGACCGATCATGCCGGCACCGATGATACCAACGGTTTCGCCATAGTTCCCTCTGCAGCTGTCGGCAGCGTTACAGGCACCGTTGTGATCTCCCGTGCTGTAATATCTGCTGCTGGGGAAATAACCGTTATTGCCGAGAATAATCTGTGCAACCGTCATTTCCGCAACGGGAACCGCATTGGCTGCCCACGCACTGACCACTCTCACACCGCAGGCAAGGAAGGGACGGGCAAAGAACTGTACACTGCCTGCACCGTAGAATACGCATTTCAGATTGGGGAGACAGCTTTTGATTTCTTCTTCCGTGAAGACAGGCATCCCCCAGGTGGAGAAGGCAACTTCCGTATCGGCGAACTGTCCGGGATTGGCAAGAATATCCTCTTTTTTATACACAGTATCGGAAAGTTCACAGCGTGCCTGCAAAGCGGCGATGGTTTCACTTCCGTATACATTGCGGACTGTACCTGCACTTTTGTTCAAAAATATAGCTTTCATCTTAACCTCCGATAATTTTTCTCAGTGCATCGGCTTCCGTAACAAGGGTTTCCAGACGGTTGTCCGGCATAAATTCCAGCAGAAGCGTGCGGGGGGTGGTGAATTCTTTCACATAGGAACGCCATGTATCCACTGCATCGGCAAGGGTATAACGTGCATGACTATTCCAGTTGTATACGTGCAGATGGCTGCTGTAGGGCGCGATTGCTCTGGCGGATGCCACATTCTTCGCCGGATCATCGTGCAGAGGCTGCCAGTACATCTGGAAATGGGGAGAATACAGAGCTTGCATCAGTTCCACAGCATCACTCACACGTTCAGTGAAGGTGTTCTGGTGGCATTCCATACAAAGCGTCACACCATGTTCTGCTGCGATCTTTTCCGCCTGACGGCAAATATCGAACAGTTCTTCTTTTTCCGCAGGTGTCAGATCCGCACCGGATCTTTGGGGACCGCACCAGAGACGCAGAATGTCTGTACCCAGTATCTTAGCCGCTTCGATGTGGGGGAGCAGTTCTTCCATGGGTGTTACCATGAGACGGAAATAGGTCCCGTAAGAGGAACATTCGATGCCGTACTGTTTCTGCAGGGCGGCAATTTCCTTGACTTTTTCGATTTCGTGTGCCGGTGCGTGTACGTCACTGCCCCATTCGATACAGGACAAACCGGCTTTCTGTACGGCTTGCAGGATCTCCAGTGGGTTGTGCTGCCGGAAGGAGATGGAGACCAGCCCTAACTTATATGCATTATTCATCGTAATCCTCCTTGAGAGTGATTTTTTTGTCTTGCCAGAAGTGTTTCAAACCAGAGTTCGGGATCGGGCATGGGGGAGATCGGCAGGATCTCGGATATGGCTCCCTTTGTTACGGTACGATTCTGTCTCGGCACGCCGCCGCTTTGATCCGGTTTCCGGTCAACCAGTGCCGAACCGTGCGTTCCCACAGCTTCCGCCGAACAAAGCATGGATGAGAGTACGGAACGCTGGGTAATCACCATATCGTACAGCTTGAACAGTTCCGCGACCTGGGAGGCGTCGTCAATCATTACATTCTCAAAAAAATGTTCGTACAGTTCACATACTCTGCCGAAAAGATTCCGCATCCCTGCCGTGTCTCTGTCAAAATCGGCAGCACGGCTCATTTCGGTCTGCAGAAGATCCCGGATTTCCGCCAGATTGGATTTGCCGTAACGAATCCGGGGCGGTGTATAGGCGGGAAGTGTACCGACAGCTCTTGTCTGTCCGGCAATATGTTCCGCCGCACGAAGACTGCCCACCTGGGTGGAGTTCAGCGCACTTCCGCCCGGACGGTATACCCCGAAGGTTCCGGCAGCTTCACCGGCGGTGTACAGACCTGCCACATCGCTCTGCCAGTGCCCGTCCACCAATACGCCGCCGTTACAATGCTGTGCGCAGACGGCAATTTCCAGTTTTTCCGTATACAGATCAATACCGTGATCCGCATAAAGCTCAATGGCACCGCTGTTCATTTTCTGCAGCCGTTCAATGGGGGTGCCGAACAGCGCGCCGGAGCGTTCAAGATAGTTGTATGCTTCAGGGGGGAGAAGGGCAAATCCCTCTTCCAGACCCTTGGGATTGCGGAGAAAATCAAGATACACGCGATTTCCCTTTTTGACCTCGGCGGCAACCAGAAGATCCACCTTGGAGGAGCCTTCGGTTTTCCTTGTGTCAAAAGGCCACTGATATCCCTTGAGGAAAATTAGTCCCAGAGAGTCGGTGCCGAGCGCATCATAGAGAAATTCTCTCTCGTTTCCTTCTTCATCCACGGAAATATACCGGGGCAGTACCTGCTGATATGTACCGGACAGATTCCAGCGGAATTTCGTACTGGCGATACCGTACTGCCATTGTTCCATATTGACAAGAGAAGCGCCGGCATCAATGGCAAGTCCCGTTGCGCCATGCTGACTTTCAGGATATACAGTGTTTTTGTAAATCCCGGCAGGTCCACCGGTGCAGAGAACCACATTCTGACAGCCGATCACGGTAATACTGCCCGTAACCGTGGAAGCGCAGGCAATGCCGCAAACACCGTTGTCGTCGGTGAGAATTTTGATTACACGCTGGAAATCAATGATTTCGATTCCTTTGTTCAGTACGGATTTTTCCAGTGCCTCGGTCATATACCGGGATGTCAGCGGACCGCAGGAGGTAGCACGGCTGCGGGGATCATGGTCGGTTTTGTATCCGGCGTATTCACCGTATTCGTTGGTAGGAAAGGGGACACCCAGCTCCACAAGACGCATGAAGCATCTGGTGGAATAAGCCGCTTCGCACAGGGCGTGTTCCCCCATGACACCGCCGCCGGAGTAGAGGGTATCCGCCATTTCACGGACACTGTCACCGTCACTGCCGCACAGGGATAATTTGTAATAGGTCTGTTTGTCGCTTCCCGTGTTCCGGGAGGTACCCATAGATCTGCCTTCGGTGATGATGGCAATGTCCCGGATACCGAGATCATACAAACGGTCAGCCGCATTGTACCCGGCACATCCGGTTCCGATAATGAGTGTATGATAATTCTTTTTCATAAGCTTCTGATGTGCATACCGCCGTCAACGATCAGCGATGTGCCGGTCGTGTAGCCGAAAGTGCCGTCACACAGCGCGACAACGGTTTTGGCTACGTCTTCGGGGGTTCCCCATCGACCCATGGGAACCAGTCCGTCTGCAATCAGTCGATCGTATTTTTCCTTGACCGCTTCCGTCATACCGGTGGCGATGATACCGGGACAGACTTCATTGACTGTGATTCCCGTGCCTGCCAGACGGTCGGCAAACAGCTTCGTGATCATGGATACGCCGGCTTTGGAAATACAATATTCGCCGCGGCTGGTGGAGCTGGTATAAGCCGAGCAGGAGGAAATGTTGACAATCGCACCGCCCTTGCCATGCTTCAGCATCATGTTGGCAGCCGCCTGAGTCAGGAACAGCGTGCCTTTGGTGTTGATGCCCATAACGAAATCATAGCTTTCTTCTGTCATTTCCAGAATATCCCGACGTACCTTGGGCGCAACTCCCGCTACATTCACCAGCACAGTGATATCCCCTGCATCCGCCGCTGTTTCCAGCAGTTTGGCACGGTCTTCGGGGCAGGAAACGTCCCCCTGTACATAGGCAATATCCAAACCTTCAAAATCCGTGAGATCGGGAGAGGAACTCCGTCCCATTCCCACCACCGTATACCCTTTCCGGGCAAGCAGTATGGCGCTCGCTTTTCCGATTCCGCCTGCCACACCGGTTACAACTGCAATACTCATAATTTCACCTTATATATGTATATTTTGGATCAGTTTTTCTGCTGGACTTTCTGACGGTACAGTTCTCTGTAATATTCATTGAATATCGCGCATCCCGAAACCTGCTTGTTCCGCATCAGCTCAGTACACTTGGAGCAGGCAAGACAGCATTTCTTCGCGGCAAACTGTCCGTCCTTGTATTCTCTGTAGAACATGGGGTATGCAAGCCACATTCTGCCGTATCCCACAAAATCACATACACCTTCCTGCAGCTGCCGTTCACTCTGTTCCAGCAAATCGTTGCGGTAATAGGAAAGTCCCGAACCCACAACAGAAAGACCGGGGAATTTTTCCTTGATGTGCTTTTCCACCGTGATAAAACGGGCAAGACCTTCTTCGGGCAATTCCGGGGGAATGTATCCGCCTTTGCGGTAGGGACGGTTGATGTGGGGATTGTAATAGGGGTTGCCGATGGTCACGTTCAGAATCTGCATGCCTTCTCCGATCAGCTTTTCGATCAGCAGATCCGGCTCGGTGAAATCCAGTTCGTTCTGCTCCGTAGTTCCAAAACCGTAGGGTTTCGGCACCATATCCGCAACACTCAGCCGGGAGGTCAGCAGAATATCCGGCGAAACGGCTTCTCTGACCGCGCGGAAACAATCCAGATACAGTCTCGTACGGTTTTCCAGACTGCCGCCGTATCTGCCCGGACGGTCAAAGGCGGACAGAAGTTCCTGGAACAGATAGCCGTGGCAGGACTTGATATCCACACCGTCAAAACCGGCTTCCACAGCAAGCCTGGCGGTTTTGGCGTACATGGCGGGAATGGTGTCAAGATATTCATCCGATACAATGTTTTCGTCCGTCGCAGGCCGTCTTTCTTCATAGATGGGATGGCGGTAAGCGATCATGGGGACGATGCTCTGTCTGCCGGAATGGGTCAGCTGTATGATCAGGACGGGGGAGATGCCGCATTCTTCCATAGCGGCTTTTCGCATATCCGCTACCAGCTTTTTGTAGGCAGGCAGGGTTTCTTCGGTCAGCATCATCTGCCGGGAATTGGTCCTTCCTTCGGGACATACGGCAGTGGCTTCGATCCATATGATCCCGGCACCGCCTCTGGCAGCGGAAAGATATTTTGCAATGGTCAGTTCCGTGGGGCTGCCGTCTTCATTGCAGTCACAGCCTTCCATCGGCTGAAAAACCACACGGTTGGGAAATTCCTTCCCGTTTACGGCTATCGGTGTGTTGATCATTTTCTCCATAAACGAATTCCTTTTTATATATGATAGTGTACTTCATGGAATGCAGAATAACAGGGGAATGCTTTACCTTATGGCATCGGCAAACGATAACTGAATGCTTCGGATAATCGCCCGGTACATCTTCTCTGTTCCAGATGCGCTTCTGGGTCCACGGCATATCTTCGTCTGTCCAGAAGGGGTCGGTGTCGGAAAGTCCGAGGGGGAGAAGGACATCCGGAAGCACCTGATTGCGGATCATTCTGCGGCAGAGTTCGCCGTATTCTTTCTTTGTGGAAATGGGGCAAATTTGCCAGCAGCTGGTCTTCAGTGTAGGTATGCACAATCGGATCCGCCACTTTCAGCAGATATCTCAGCATTTCATTATGGTTCATGATATTTCCGCCTCAGCAGAGTTTCAAATAATCTCCATAATTTTATTATAACATAAAATAAAAGCAATTTATATTACTTTTTGTGGATTTTTATATTGCTTTTCTTGCAAATTTGCGGTACAATAAGGAAAAAGGAGGGGAGCGTATGGGAAACTGCCTGCATAACGACCGGTTTGCGTTTGAATATCTGGAAAGCTATGTGGACAATACGGTACTGTGGGAACAGCACTGTCATGCACTGTATGAACTGATCACGGTTCTGGAAGGGGAGATCACCATAGCTGTGGAAGGACGGCTGTATCACCTCAGACTGGACCAGACCATAATCATTCCGCCGCTGTGTTACCATACGGTGGAGACCAACCGGAAATGCCTGTACCGCAGGGTTACGGTGATGTTTGACCGCAGCGCGATTCCGGAAGTCCTGCGGGGACATTTTCCGGAAAACCATATGGAAATTCCGGTTTTTTACTGCCATTCTCTCAGCGGACTCAGGGAAATCTGCCTGTCGGAACAGCCTGCGTTTTACGAACCGCTGGCAGAGAGCCTGATGATCCGGGCATTCTACGACAGTATACAGGGGGAGCACATTTCCCACAGCGACGAGGTGGATAAGTGGCTGGAGAAACTGATCTCCTATATCGACGAGCATCTGTGTGAGAAGATCCTCCTGTCCGACCTGGCTGCCTGTATTCCCCAGTCCAAATCTTCCGTCTGCCATATATTTCAGCGGAAAATGAACATATCTCCGAAACAATACATCCTCCAGAAAAGAATGGCTCTTGCCAATAAACTGATCCGTGACGGAATGTCGGTCACCGCAGCGGCAAAGCGGGTCGGGTATGAGAATTACAGCAATTTCTATCGGATGTACCGGAAGCATTTTGGGACGGTTGACAGCGACAGATAAATAACAAAAAGACGTATTGCAAAGTACATTTTCCATGTAAATGCGATACGTCTTTTTCTGTGTTTTCAGAACAGCACATTATGCAGTTTTTGCAAAGGAATCGGCTCCCCGGATTACCCCTGCAGAAAGGGATTTATCCGATGAACATCTGCGTCCAGTACCTGCCGTTGGCAACATATCCCACACCGATCTGTGTGTAAGAAGGGTTCAGGATGTTTTGCCGGTGACCGGTCGAATTCATCCAGCCATTGACCACGGCTTCCGGGGAGGTGTATCCTTTGGCAATGTTTTCACCCGCAGTACGGAAAGAGATGCCGAAGTTCCGGATCATGGTGAAAGGAGAGCCGTAGGTAGGACTGGTGTGGGAAAAATACCGGTTGTCACACATATCCTGGGATTTAAACCGTGCCACACGGCTGAGTTCCCAGTTGTGTTTCAGTTCTTTCAAACCGTTCTGTACCCGGATCCGGTTGACAAGATCGACCACCTGCTGTTCATAGGAAAGGACAGCGGAATCGACCATGGGAATGGTAACCTTCTGACCGGGATAGATCAGATCGGGATTGGAAATCTGGGGATTGGCAGTGATAATTTCGCCGGTACCTACCTGATACCGTGATGCGATTTTCCAGAGTGTATCTCCCTTAACAACCGTATGTACCGGCTGTGCGGCGGATACACCGAGGATCATGGCTGAGAGGATAAGCAAAGATGCAAATACGTTTATACATAACTTTTTCATATACAATCTCCTGTGTCTTTTTTGCCTGTATCGGCTGTTACTATTCTAACAGATTCGGCAGCGTTTGTCAAACTGTAATATATGGAAGCGGGGTTTGTGTGGCGGATTTATTGTATTTGCACAAATGCATCTGCGTGAGTATCAGCAGGAGAAGATTGCTATAAGAAAACCGCCCGTGGTGACAGGTTTTATTCTGACGTCACGGGCGGTTTGGGGTTACTGCTGCTGATTAGCAGGGTTATTCAGCAACTGGATGACAAACGATTGTTTAGATCAAATCGAACAGGAGACTCATAATTCGTCAAGAACTCTCATTGCAATATTTTTAAATGCGGCATCTTTACGTAACACATCAAAAGCAGTATGGCAAGTGATTTCTCGAAACAATTTCTGATAATGACTTTTGTTACATCCGAGTGGTGCAGACAATTCATTTAAGAACGGTGATGTATATGAATGTTGCATTTCGGATTCGGTAAAATAGTTGTTTTTTTCAAAAGGTACGAGTGCATTTTCTAAATGATTAATAGATTTTTTCATATCATTTTCCGTCGCAGCGTACAGGGCAAGATACATTTCAGAACGATACAAGTATTCCAAGGTATATCCATCATAATCTGCATCGGGGTGATATGCTTTGACCATATCTGCTACTGTTTGACAAAGTGATACTTTTTCATCCAGTGTGTTCATCTGAGAATCTGCATCAGTGCCGTATTTCAGCATTCTTTCACATAATTCTGAGAAGCATTTGTATACGAAAAGCTGTTCACTTACCAGGTTTTCTTTTGTACCATATTTGGAGCAGTAATACTGAAGGGCTTCTTTGGAAAGAGACAAATCCGGCATCGTATCCACGATCTTTTTGACATTTTCATATAATCCCAGTTCATAGTAAGCGTAAATCATCCATTGGGTTGCCTGATGGCGAATGGGTGTGTCTGTGTTTTGACTGATTATATGTTCACACAATTCAAGAAGTTCTGTGAGATATTTGGAATCGGGATCGCATCTTTTGTAAAACATGAGCAGTGTACTGCACAATACCAACATAAGTCTGTGATCACTTGGATATTTTCTCAGCATCTTTCTTGCTTTTTGCATTTCATCGTTCCATTCTTCAGAATGATAAAACGCAAAATTTGAATCATAGTATGTGAGATAATCAGAAATTTCCTTTTCTTTTTCTGTTATATCATGTCCAAGAAGATAGTCAACTGTTACCCCATAAAAGTCAGCAATTGGAATCAGAAGTGCAATGTCGGGTAGACAAATTTGTGATTCCCATTTTGAAACAGCTTGTGTTGTAACATTGAGTGCAGCAGCTACTTCTGATTGTGTCAAATTACGGGACAGACGTAAAGTTTTTAATCTTTGGCAAAATTCATTCATTAGAGCAGCACCTCCTTTAGATGGATTATTCTTGACCGGTCAATATTAGTATATCACGTGGTATCGCGAAATGCAATCAACCGGATTGCAAAACAGATCAACTGCCGGTTGAAAAATCAACTTTAGATGGATGGAACTTTAGTGGAAATAAAAAATGGTGAGCTTTATTTTAAATCGCTCACCAACAAGTAGGGGACGGCGCACCGCCCCCTAACGATTATGGGTTTTTGTGTTTTACAGATCTGGTTCCTTAGTGCAACAGCTTATTTATACATCTTACTTCAATTCATCCAGCCAGGGAGCCAGAACTTCTCCCAGACGGGTATAATCATCTGTGCAGACGAAGTGGAAATCGGACAGATACACACTTTCATCATTGCCGCCGACACCGTAATCGTCACCGACAAATACCACCTCACTGTGGTCATATCCGTTCTCACGGCACCAGAGATCCAGCGCGTAATACTTGTTGAACGGCTTGGGCGCCATGTCAAAGGAGGAGGAACCGCCTACAAATACATTGTAATCGGAGAAAAGTTCACATACTTCCCCATAAAAAGCACGGCGTTTCTTTCTGTCCGGGTCAAATGCCAGCTTGTCTGCCGGCGCCGCTTTGGTACCGAGCAGAGGGAAAGTCAGACAGCCGGATGCGTGGTATTCCACATTATCCCCGGCAAAATCCGTAAAACCGTACTTTTCACGAAGCATGGTTACCTTTTCTTCCACCGCAGCTCTGTCAGCACAGGGGGAAACATTATCCCGAACCAGCTTCAGTTCGCCGTCAGTGAATTTCGCATACTGCATACCGTAATTCCCGATAATGTCCACGGGAAATCCGCCCATCTGATTGTGAATCCGCATACAGCCGCCGGCGCCTACCATGAGCAGCGTGTACTTTGAAGCCAGCTTTTCCAGAATACTGCGGTTTGTGTCATCCAGCGGGGTTTTGTGCTGGGTGAGGGTGCCGTCAAGGTCGAATGCAAATACTTTGATCATTGTTTTACTCCTTTACACGCAGACCGGCTTTTTCCAGTTCTGCTATCATGAAGGCAGGTTCGTTGGATGTGATCAGTTCCGCACCCATTTCCGCCGCCCGTGCCATATCTTCAATAGTGCGAACAGAAGCACCGACCCATACGTGAACACCCTGTTCCATAAGGGCATCAAAATCCTTCTTGGGATTGATCACACCTTCAAAGGCAGGGGTACCGTCGGGATTTTTGTATTTCCAGAGGCAGGCGCAGTACAGCTTTTTCGGCAGTACATCACCCAGAATACTATAGGGGTAAAAACCGTGGAGACGGAAGCGGCTGTCGTATTTTTCTTCAATATAGGAAAGAAGTCTTCCGTCAAAGCTGTTGACAAAACTGCGTTCCCAGAGACCATAGCTGTCGATCATGGCGATGGCTTTATCAGCGGATTCCTTTGCCCATTCTTCACCGTCACGGAAGTAATCCTTGAACTCAAAATTGAACTGCATGGTATTGTCCTTGGCAGCCACATATTCGCAGAATTCCCGGAGCGTCGGTACACGGGTACCTTTGAATTCCTCGCCTTTTTTGATGCCTACATCGGCACGGCGGATTTCTTCCAGTGTCAGATCACGGATCTTACCGGCAACATCGGCGGTACGGGCAAGATCTCCGTCATGGATCAGCACGATTTCTCCGTCCTTGGTCATGTGCAGATCCAATTCGATCATATCCGCGCCGATATCATAAGCGGAACGGAATGCAGGCATGGTATTTTCCGGGCAGAGTGCCACGTTGCCTCTGTGGGCAGCTACTTCAATATACATAATGTTTTTCCTCCATATTCTACTGTTAAGGTTGGGGGACAAAGGTTTATCCTCTGATCGGTGAAATTCAGTCTGTAAAAGGATAAAGCTGTCACCATTCCAGCGCTTTATGCATTGCATGGGATTCATTCAGGAAACTGCGTGCAAGCAATGTTTTGTCCGCAGAGTTCAATTTGCCGTTTCCGTTGATATCGGCTGCAAAAATCTGTGCACTGGTCAAGTCTTCATGGGTTGCGAAATGGGAAGGCAGTAGAGCGTGGGCAAGAAGTTCTGCATCGGTAGTATCCAGTTTGCCGTCCTGATTGACATCTCCGATGATTACCAGATAAGCACTGTCAATTCCCTCGGGAACAGTAAAGCTGTAGCTGCCGTCTGTGTTCTTCACTGCATCAACGGCGATATACCCGTTATTGGCAAGGTAACCGACTCGGCAGGCGGAAGCGGCATTTTTAACAGTTACAACCTGCTTGTATACAGTATACTCAGCACCGATGCTGATTACCTGAATATCCCCGCTTTCAAAGGGCAGTACGGTATATGTGGTTGTATCATCGGGGTGTTTCCAGGTAGGGGTACTCCAGCCGGAGGCAGTGTCTGCGTAATGGATGGTTACCGGCTCGTTGTCACCGTAGGGAGTGAAAACATCGGCTCCCCACTCTTCCGGAACATTTCCTCTGAAATACACATCTGTCAGACTGTAGTCGGCTTTGAAAGCAAAAGAACCGATGGACTTCAGGGAATAGGGAAATTCAAGTTCGGAGAAATAATTGCTGTTGAAAAATGCGTAATCACCGATGGATATCAGATCGTCATTGAATATGATGGAGCGGATATCCGCATACATGAATGCACGTTCTTCGATATACTCTATACCATCCGGAACGACATATTCCGAAATTATGGATGCGCTGCCGGGATACAGAACGATTCTCTTGCCGGCTTTGTCAATCAGTGCGCCATAACTGTCAATGTAAAAATTCTGATTGTCGGGGCTGACGGTAATCTCTGTAAGATACAGGGGCATTGCGAGAGACCCTTCAATCACTTCCAGACTTCCCGGCAGAGAGAGGGTAGTCAAAGGTACGTTGATTGCATCTTCGGCTATGATTTTTGTACCTTCCGGTACTTCGTAATCGGTTGCGGAAGAATATTCCGGCAATACCAGCAGTGCGGATTCTTTCAGATCATACAATGCACCGGCATCATCGCTTCTGTAAGCCGAACTGCCGTCTTCCACAACAATTTTTGCAGAATGTCCCAGAGAATAACCTGCATCGGCAATCGCGGTGATATCTTTGTCGATGTATATCGTACTCTGATACGGGATATCCCACCAGTTTACGGAAACTTCGCCGGAACCTTCCATACGTACAGTGTTGGCGGTATCAAAAACGTACATCACTGCGTTAGGTCCGATCCGTTTTACGGAAGAAGGTGCTTCTTCAAAAACACGGACTTGGCACGGGGCTGTCTTTGCCGATTTGGTATCGGTACCGGTACAGGAAGGGTCGGTTACCGTTGCTTTCAGATAATAATAGATTTCACCGACGGTATCCGGTGCGATGGTAAGAGAGGCGGTTACAGCACCGGCAACGGGTGTTCCGTTTTCGTTGGTACGGCTTGTTGTTTCATACCACTGATAGGTAAGGGTCCCCGAATGGCAGGATGCACCGGCTGAAAGTGTAACGGATGTTCCGACAGCAGTAAATGTATCCGCAGGATGCTCGGTAATATACGGTGCGGAAACTTCATCAAGGTACCGGATATCCGTACATTCCGTAAGATCCTGATTCCAGTTTTCCATTTCGATAGCGGAGAAATCGGCAGAAGAACCGCCATAATATACCGTTTCCAATGTTTCTCCGAAATAGAAGGAAGTCTCACGGATGCAGGTTACGGATTTCGGCAGATGAACCGTTTCGATAATGCCGCCGGGATAGGTAACGTAAGTGTCAATCGTATGTACACTTGCGGGAATGGTGACTTCCGTCTGTTTTGTAAAATAGGGGAATTTCGTCAGTACACCGTCCACAACGGACATTGCCAGTTCTTGGATCGTATGGTTGGCGTCTGCATTGGCCTGTTCGATGGTGAAGTCATACCAATCCAGCCACAGATCGTCGGATTTTGTCAGTATACCGTCCTCGAAAGTACTTCCGGAAATCCAGGTGGTGTCGATCAGCATCCATCTTTCGCCGTTGTATGCCATATTCCAGGCATGATCGGGGGCAAGTACGTAGATACAGGGGATATCCAGAATCTGGAGAAGCGCCGCGGTTGTTCTGGCATATCCTTCACATACTGTAGCTCCGAACTCCAGAACATCCCAGGGGTTCAGCGCCATCTCGGTATATTCCTTTTTCCCGTTCAGATAATCGTGATCGTAACCGATGTTCCGGGCAATGTACTTGGTAACGGCAAAGATCATCTCGTCCGTACTGCTGCAGTCTGCGACAATACTGTAAGCGATCTCTTCCATATATTTCAGATCTTCATCTGTACCGACGTCGGACCAACCCAGGTCCTTGATACCTTCATCGGTCAGCAAAAACAGTTCGGGATCATATCCCAGAAAACCGTTATATAATTCATTGGACAATGCCACACTTTCCGCAGAAATGTCCGACGAAAGCAGCATGAATACCGGTCTTGGCGTGTTTGTGGGGAATCTCTGACTGACATCAGCGGTTGGAATGGCTGTATCTTCTGTGGGAGTTACAGCACTGAGGGGCACAAGACCCAATCCCATCAGTATTACCAGGATGAATGCAATGCTGTTCTTGATGAGTCTGGTTTTGTTAGCGTTCATAGATCTGCCTCCGGAAAAACATTTTGTCATTCGGGAATAAAAAATAAAATGTTCTGTATAAAATTAATTTTACCACAAATTTCAGATAAGTCAATCTTATAAGGATATTTCTTTTGTGAAAAGGGATCAGGATATGCAGGCAGTAAGGCACAGCGGGAGGGTATCTGTATCAGAAATGTCTGATAGCAAAACTGTCGCCGCATACTGTGGGGAATTTCTGACTTCCCCAGGGTTTATGCCATGTCAGGGATCCGTGGAGACGGTTTTCGGGGTCGTGAACACCGTATTTCAAAACGCAGACTGCCGGTTTATGCCCGGAACCGCATTCGAAATTGACGGTTTCCACCAGTACGTTGCAGGGACCTTTCGGCATACCGAACAGATCGGCAGTGGTGGTGGACAGGATGATCCTGTTATGCTGCGCTACAATATGACCGATCACGGAAAGATGGGAACAATCGTGGAAGGTGATGCCCTCCTCGCAGTTGTGTATGTACAGATAATCCGCAACAACGTGCTCGCCGCAGACGAAACCATAGCGAAAACCCTGTACCGCTACATTGCGTAAAACATTGTCGTCGTTCTGATCTCCCGATGTGATCAGACCGGCTGTGTGACAGGGATTGGGCTGCAGTTCCTTTCCCAGGACCGTATCACCCACCTGTTCATTCAGACAGAACTGAGAGTCGGTAACCTGTATACGGGACACATTCTGCAGATTCACAGCGGTCTGGGTGGGATACATTTTTTCTGTGTTCAGGGGTACTCTGAATTCCAGGTTGGTAATGGAAAAATGGCTTACGCTGAATTTTCCCTTACAGGAAGTGCCTTCCGGTGCGGCAAGAATAGCCCAGGGACGGGCAGTGGGATCGTGTTCTTCCGGGGCTTCCCAGTCGGAGAAGATCCTGGTGTTGTCCGTGCGCATCGTACCGAAGGTGGTGGGTTTGAAGTTGTACTGTACCGCATCCAGGGTACGTACAATATAAGAATTCAGAAGACGGCAGGGCATTTCTCCCTCCAGTTGAATATTGGTATCACCGGCGGGAATTACAAGCTGTGCACGTACCGGTTTCCCGTTCACTTCTTCGATGCCGGGGGACGCGACCCGGTAACCTCCCTTGGTATAGGGAAACAGTATTTTTCCTCCGCCCCGTTCTGCAGCAAAATCAATGGCTCTCTGAATGGCGGCAGTATCATCGGTGATACCGTCTCCTTTTGCGCCGAAATCAAAAACATTTATTCCAAATGATGACATATCGGTTTCCTCCGTTTTTTCTTACATTATATCATAATTTTTACATGGGGTAAATAGTATTTTGCGTCAATAAATATGTAATTTGTATTATTCTTTCATTTTGCCAAACCATATATTTTTACTGAGGATTCTGTTGTGACGGAATACAGTATGACCCTGGGCGATGATTTTTCCCACCTGACCGAAGGATATGCCGATCATCCCGGCCGGATGAACAAGACGTCAACGGAATATCTCCTTGAAGTTCCCCACGAAAAATATGCATCCGCTTTTGGGAAATGCCCTTGTCGGAAACGTAACCGCTGTATTCACGGACGAACCACAAGCACCCTGCGTAAATATTCCGTCTGCATATATCGTAACGACCGACGGACGGACACGTATTGATACCGCCCTATCGGTTGAAAGTCCCCGCCGGTGTACTGGATGCGGAAAATACGCTGAAAGTAGTTGTGACCAATACTGCGGCAAACTGGTATGTTCATACGGATCATTTCGATAAATGGGAGACCTGTGAAGTGTCTTCCTATCTGGCGGGGGAAAGAAAGCAGGCAAAGGAGATACTGCTTCCGGCGGTCTGTATGGTCCTGTGCTGCTGTATACGGAATGATCTCCGTGGGGATAAACGGATCATAAATACAAAAAAGCCTTGGAACACATGATCCCAGGGCTTTTTTCTGTGATGTAGTATTGGATGTTACTTAACCCGTCTGAACCAAAGAAGATGCGTTAAAGGTGTAGGCAAATGCAGGGTTTGTCTGCCTTCGTATACATTTCCGTCTTCATCTTTCCAGGTACCTTCCGGGAAGGTGATGTCTTTTTCAAAAGTGCCTTTGGTGACAACGGGGCAAACGAGGATGTTTTCACCCAGCATAAACTCATCCGTGATTTCTTCATACCCCTGATGCGGATCGTTGTATTCCAACGTACGGATAATGGGTTCGCCTGTTTTTTCGGCATCCGCCACCAGTTCGATAATCTCCGGTGCCATGGTTTTATGCAGCTGGGCTGCCTTTAACACAATATCGAAGGAATCTTTTGACAACACTCTCCAGGGTGCCCAGGAAAACTGCATCATGGGAAAAAGTGCAGAAGCCTGTGCCATACGGATAAACAGTTCTTCATCCACCTTGAAGCCGGGGATAATATTGTAAGACCACTCACCGCCGCCTACCATGTCGGGGCAGACAAAGGGGTGACCGAAAAGTCCCTGAAGCATCGAGCAGGGAAGAAGCGTATTGATACCGTTGGAATCCCAGGTGTGATTGCGATCCACCAACCGCTGTATGGTTGCCTTTCCGCCGCCTTTGTATGTATCCTTGTATTCGTGGAAGGTATACCGTGCGCCGAACTCATTCCAGGCAATATTGAGTGCTTCCGGATCGTGATCCGCTGCGGCTTTTCCGTTGCAGATGTTGTCCGGATGATACATGGCATAACTGCCGCCGTCAAACTTGAAGCCGTCCACACCGTATTCTTTCATGAGGAACTGCAGTTTTTCATCCAGAAAGGCTCTGTCACTTTCTTTCCGAAAATCAAGAATGGCAGAATACCCGTTCCACCATGAAACGAGCGCGATGTTTCCTTCTGCGGTACGGAGGAAAAGATTTCTGTCGCCGTCCGGATTGAGATTTTCCATATATGTACGGATAAATTCCTGACCGTCAGCGGTATGCAGCGGTGTGACCCACAACATTACCGTAAAGCCGAGGGCGTGCAGTTCGTCTATCATTCCCTTAGGGTCGGGGAATTTGTGAAAATCGAACTGCCACAAGCCGTAACGTGTGTGCCAGCCTTCGTCAATGATCAGAATACCCGGTTCAAAGCCGTTGTCGATGATGGCATGGGCATAATCCAGAACCCCCTGCTGATGGGGATCATAGGTGAATTCCATCCAAGTGTTGTATTGCGCGGTTTCAAAGAACTTTCGCGGCATTCTTTTGCCGTTTTCGCGTGTTTCCGTAAAAGGGAAATGCCGTTCCATTGCCGCCAGATAAGCATCTTTGAGGCATTTGCCTTCTTCGTAAAGCTCGAAATCCCCGCCTTCAAAGCAAAGCTCACGGTTTTCTACCCACACCTTAAAAAGGGAATTGCTCCAGATGTATCTGCCCTTACTGGAGAGAAAAAGCGGCATCATCTGATTTCTGCCGCCCTTTCTGTAATCCCGGACGTATGTGCTGGCGGCATGAATGGGCATATCCGTCCCACCAGCAACCGCCCCGCCCCAGAAATATTCATTTTCCAAAAATTTGATACGATATACCATAGTAATCCTCCATCTGTCGCATTTATGCGACGAACAAAGTGTGAAATAGGTACACTTACGGTTTCGATTTCGGTATTTTCACACTACTCTCCGATCCCGGCAGAGGGTGTTTTCACCATTATAGCATAAACAAAACCATTTGTAAATCTGTATTTGGAAAAATATTTCTGTTTTCAAAGTGATGTTCAATCTATGCGATACAGTCCGTATATCCTCAAAATGTCTCCCGCAAAAACGCAAACAGCCTTTCCCACAGTTCGATCATGGGAATCGAGACAGCAACAGCGGAAAGGAACTGTACGTACCACAGACCTTTGGTAAAACCCAGCTTTTCTGCCGTACGAAGATGGTAAATAAATAGAATCACTGTCGCCGCCAGAGCCAGAAGACCGGCAAGCATACAGAAGGGAATAAACCGCGGATACTGGTTTATTATCCCGCCGTCCAGCGAAAGTGCCATGGATATGCCCAGCAGACTCAGCATACATTCAGAACCGAGACTGAACAGAAGCCCATAGGCAAGAGAAAAACCGAAAAGTATAACAGCTTTTTTCATAAATTCAAAGTGCCTTACGCATTGGACTTACTGAGCCGTTCCTTCTCAAACTGCATCCGGTACAGATCGTAATACCGCCCCCTCTTTTCCAGAAGTTCGGCGTGATTGCCTTCTTCTATGATCTTTCCGTGGGAGAGCACGATGATCTTGTCCGCGTGCTGAATGGTGGACAACCGGTGGGCAACCATGAGCATGGTGCCGATATTCATCATTTTTTCTAAGGAATCCTGAATCAGAAGTTCCGTCTCCGTGTCAATGTTCGCCGTTGCTTCATCAAGAATCATGACGGTGGGCTTGTGGACGATGGTTCTTGCAAAGGACAGAAGCTGACGCTGACCGGCGGAGAAGTTGTTGCCTCTGTCACGCACAACTTCATCAAGACCGCCCGACAATTTGTCGATGAAATGATCCGCGTTGACATAACGGCACGCTTCCATTACCGTGTCGTCATCCACACCTTCCAGTCCGAGAAGAATATTGGAACGGATGGTGCCGGAGAACAGGAATACATCCTGCAGCATCTGCCCGAAATGACGGCGGAGGCAGGAGATTTTGATGGTGCGGATATCCCGTCCGTCCACCAGAATCTGTCCTTTCTGAATGTCGTAGTTCCGGCACAGCAGGCTGAGAATGGTGGTTTTCCCCGACCCTGTTGCACCGACAAAGGCTACAGTATCTCCGGCTTTTACCGTGAAAGATACGCCCTTGAGGATCCATTCATCGGGATTGTACGCAAACCACACGTCGCGGAATTCGATATTGCCTTCGATGGAATCCAGTTCTACGGCATCAGGGACATCGGTCACTTCAGGCTCCATATCGAAAATGGTGAAGATTTTCTCAGCGGAGGCAAAGGCGGACTGCAGCCAGTTGAACTGTTCCGCAAGGTTCTGAATGGGGTTGAAGAATTTGTTGATGTAGGAATAGAATGTAACGGCAATGCCGCTGGTCACTGTCTGACCCAGGAAGGTAACATCCCTGATATATCCCCGACCTGCCAGATACAGAAGGCAGAGGATGGAGGAGATGTACAGCATATACACAAGGGGACGGAAAATGCTGAACACAAACATTTCCCCCTGCTTGGACTTGCCGAGAGCCTGATTCTTTCTCTCGAATTCATCCTTTTTCCACTCTTCACGGTTGAAGATCTGGATGATCTTCATGCCGGACAGATTTTCGGAAAGGAAAGTGTTGATATCGGTGGTGCCGTCCTTTACTCTGCGGTAGGCTTTCCGGGAGAATTTGCGGAACACTACCGTAAACAGTACGATAAAGGGTACAAAGCAGAGAACCATGAGAGTCAGCATATAGTTGAGGCATATCATGGCTATAAGTACACCGATGATGATAAAGCAGTTCTTGATCAGGTTCACAATCAGATTGGTGAACATCATGGAGATAGCCGCTGTATCGTTTGTCACACGTGTCACCAGCTTGCCCACGGGGATTTCGTTGTGCTGATTGTGGGACAGCTGCTGGATATGATCGAACAGATCCTCGCGGATGCGGGAAATGATCTTCTGACCGGTCCGCTGCAGGACGATTGCCTGAACATAGGTGCAGATCAGGGAGACAATCAGAATGGAACCGTACAGCACAACCAACCCGAACAGTTTGGAAACAGCATCGGCGGCTGCACTGCTGTCCGCCTTGATCACTTCGATGATCTCACCGAGGAGAATGGGGGAGATAATATCGTATGCCACGGAAAACAGCATAACGCAGAGCACAAAGAGGAAGTTTTTCCAATACGGCTTGGCGTAAACCAACAGACGGCGGGCGATCTCGCTGTCTTTCATGTTCCGGTCAAACCCGATGGCTTCCTTCTGCTTACGAATGGTCAGATAGGCGGCAATAAATATGACAGAAAGTACGCCAAGAACCGCGCCTACAGCCAAAAGGGGATAAAACTCAAACATTTTCTGTCACCTCCTCTGCAGCATCCTCTTTGGATTGTTCCTCATCCAGCCGCTGAAGATCCACCATATTGCGATACGGGGGACAGGTTTCATAAAGTTCGCTGTGTGTGCCGACAGCTGTTACTTTGCCGTCGTCGATAAACACGATCTTGTCCATGCCTTCAATGGTGGAAATTCTGTGGGCAATGAGAATGGTGGTTTTGCCCTTTCTTATCGCGCGCAGATTGCCGAGAATCGCTTTTTCGGTTTTTACGTCAACGGCGGATACGGAGTCGTCCAGAATCAGAATCCCTGCATCTTTCAGAAGGGCACGGGCAATGGAGATCCGCTGCTTCTGACCGCCCGATACGGTTACGCCGCGCTCGCCGAGAACGGTTTCGTAACCTTCGGCGAATTCTTCGATGTTGTCGTGGATATCCGCCATTTTTGCCGCTTCACGGATGATCTCCCCATCCGCTTCTCCGCGTGCAAAAGCGATATTGTTGGCGATGGTGTCGCTGAACAGGAAATTATCCTGGGGTACGTAGGCACAGAACTGACGGACCGTGCGGATGGGAATGGTGTTGATGTCCTGACCGTCCATGTACAGGGTTCCGTCGGGGACATTGTAGGTACGCAGGATCAGATCCACCAGCGTGGTCTTGCCCGATCCCGTTTTTCCGATGATACCCACATTTTCGCCGGCTTTGATCTTGAAAGAAATATCCGAAAGGGCATCGTATTCTCCGTCGGGATAGCGGAAGGTGAGATGGCGGAATTCGATGTCACCCTTCAGGGGAGCCGATTCCCGTACACCGGGTCGGTCAACCACATCGGGCTTGGCATCCAGCAGTTCACCGATACGTTTCAGGGATGCTTTTCCGCGGGAGCGCATTTCAATAAGCTGGGAGACAGCCATAACCGGCCAGATTATTGCGGTAAAATAGCCGATAAACTCCACCAGCTGTCCCGCATCGAAGGTACCGTTCAGTACCAGATACCCGCCGTAACCGAGGATGACGCAGACCACTGATTCCACAAACAGGGTTACCAGAACCGTCAGCAATGTGGAGAGCTTGGTGTGTGCCACATTGGTGTCCTCGTTGGTTTTATTGATCTCACGGAACCCCATCAGTTTCACGGTTTCCTTGACAAATGCCTTGACCACCGCGATGCCGGAAAAGGTTTCCTGAGAAAAGTCGGAGAGGGAAGAGAATGCCGCCTGACGTGCATCCCATCTTTTTTCCAGATGGTGATCCAGAACCGCACCGATACCGAAGAGGAACAGCATGGGGATCATGGAGAAGAGCGTCAGCAGAGGATTCATGGCGTACATTTTGATAATGGCAAGGAGACCGAGGAACAGGGCGTCACAGAACATGAGAACCCCCCAGCCGAAGCATTCCTGCACTGTTTCCAGGTCATTGGTAAACAGTGTCATAAGATTGCCGACCTTGTTGACCTGGTAATACTGCTGAGAGAGATCCTTGCACCGGTCAAACATAAGACCGCGCAAATGGGTTTCCATACGGATGGCGGAGCCGCGGAAGCAGACACGCCACAGGAAACGCCCGAACACCATGCAGAGGATAACGATAATCATCGGCAGGCAGATCTTATCCAGGAGATAGTCCATGTCAAAGGGAAGGACAGCACCGTTTTCCGTCACAGTCCCGTCGATGAGCCCGTTGATGACCGAGCGGTAAAACTCGGGGATCACAAGCTGCATATAATCCACAAGAATCAGCGCCGCGATACCGAACAGGATGGCGGGCAGATACTTCAGATAGTAACGGTTGATATGCTTTCCGAAAAGCAAAAGATCACCTCATTTCAAATAAAACAGCCTTTACAGGCAATATTTTCTTTCGTAAACAAACTATTATATATTATCAGTGCCGGACAGATATTTGTCAAGCCTTTTTCTGTAAACATTTGTCAATACAGCACATCATTGCGACCTTTTGCGGGGAATTCATGCAGTTTGGCGTGCATATCGAATAAAAGTGCCCGAACATTCTTTTCCGGTAACAGCCGCTGGGTGTACAATTTGGCACAAAAACAGCAATAGTATATGAAAACAGGTTTAAAATATCAGCTTATAGTTGTGAAATTTTCTTCTGTCGGGAAGATTCCGGTATTTTTATAAAAACAAGCGCCAATTTCATTGACAAAAACAGATTATACGGGTATAATTAAATCAAAATACTATCCAAGAAAGAAAAGGTATCAATATGACACATGTAAGAAGCGAAATCCCAGCCAAATATAAGTGGGATCTGACAGGTATCTACAAGACAGAAGCGGAATTCGAGGCTGATTTTGAGCGCGCAAAAGCCTGTATCGCAGATTTTCCGCGTCACCGTGATACTATGTCCAAATCTGCCGAAGGACTTTACGATGCTCTGCAGGCAAGTACCGATCTGGACCGCGTGATCACAAAGCTTTATGAATATGCATTCCTTTCTTCCGATCTGGACAAGTCGGACAACAAGTATCTGGCGCTCAGCGGCAAGATCATGAATCTGGCAAACGAGGCAAATTCCGCCTCCTTCTTCCTCTCGCCCATGCTGGTCAAGATCAAGGATAAGACCCTTGACGCATGGTACACAGAACTGCCCAAGCTTGAGGAGTTCCGGCGTACCATCGAACTGAGCCGCCGTTATCGCAAGTATACACTCTCCGACGATAAGGAACAGCTTCTGGCAGACATTGGCATCTGCCTTGGTACCAACGCCAAGGTGGAGGGTGTTTTCTCCAACGCAGACCTGACCTTCGGCAAGATCCGTGACGAAGAAGGGAAGTTGGTTGAGCTGACCGATTCCACCTATGTACTCCGCCTGACCAGCAAAGACAGACGTGTGCGCCGTGCCGCATTCAAGAAGCTCTATGCCACCTACAAGCAGTTCGGCAACACCTTTGCGTCTCTGCTCGGCAATACCGTAAAGGAGAGAACCACTCTGGCAAAGATCAGAGGTTTTGGCTCCAGCCTTGAGGCTTCCACATACAGCGACGAGGTAACTCCCGTTATCTACAACAACCTCATTGACACTGTCAACCGCAATATGCAGGTTATTTACGACTATTTTGACCTGAAGAAGTCGGTTCTGGAACTTCCCGCTTTGCATATGTATGACCTGTACACGCCCCTGATTCCCGATTGTACCAAGGAATACAGCTTTGACGAGGCGGTTGAAACGGTTATCGACACGGTAAAGATCCTTGGCGCCGAGTATGCAGGCACACTGGAGGACGGGATCAAGAACAAAAACTGGGTTGACGTATATCCCACCAAGGGTAAGCGCGGCGGTGCATACAGTGCAGGCTGCTATGATACACAGCCTTACATTCTACTGAACTACAATGAGAAGATTGATGATGTTTCCACCCTTGCCCACGAAGCGGGACACTCCATGCACTCCTACTACTCCTGCAAGAACAACACTCCTCAGGAGTCGAGCTACACGATTTTCGTAGCAGAAGTTGCTTCCACTGTAAACGAATTGCTCTTCTGCCACAAGATGCTTCGTGAGTCTGGCAGCAGGGAAGAAAAGCTGTCCATTCTCAACCAGCTGATGGAAACCTATAAGGGAACGCTCTACCGTCAGACCATGTTTGCGGAATTTGAACGTGACATCCACGCCATGACCGAGTCGGGCATCACACTCACCCAGGAGAGCCTTTGCGACACATACTACAATATTGTAAAGAAATATTTCGGCAAGAATGTTGTATGCGATAAGGAGATCGCCCTTGAGTGGATGAGAATTCCCCACTTCTATCGTTCCTTCTATGTATACAAGTACGCTACCTGTATTTCCGCAGCATCTGCCATTGTCCGCAGAATTGAGAATGAAGGGGAAGCATATATCGAACAGTACCTTGCCTTCCTTTCCTGCGGTGGCAGAATCAGTCCTATTGACAGCCTGAAGGTTGCAGGTATTGACATGGCCGACCCGTCCGTTGTGGATGCAGCTATTACAGATTTTAAAGAAGCGATTGAAATGTTCAGAGAACTTTATTGAGAAAAAGAAAACAGGACATCTGCGGGTGTCCTGTTTTGTTATCTTGATAAAATAGCTCTTTTTGCCTTGATGGAATCACTATTCTGAGATTACATTGGTGCATTATTTTCCCATTACCTGAACCGCATTTTTCAGCATCTGCCGGATCGGAAGATTGTAGGGACAACGGCTTTCGCAAGCACCGCATTCCATACAGTCGGAGGCGGTTTTCGCCAACTGTGCATAACGATTTACTGCCCAGTCCTTCAGATCGTAACGGCTGTAATAACCTTCAAGCAGAAAAACCGTCGGAATGTTGATCCCTGCGGTACAAGGGGCGCAGTAATTGCAGCGCCGGCAGAAATTGGTACCTAAAAACGACCGGATCTCTGCAGCTTTTTCCAGTTCCCGGTCACTCAACGGTGCTGTGTCCGCTGCTGCCGATACATTCTGGGCAATTTCTTCTGCATCCGCCATACCGGGAATGACAACGGTTACATGGGGATTGCTTACCACAAACCGCAATGCAGTAACCGGATCCTCAATGGCTCCGCCCGCCATAGGCTTCATGCAAATAAAACCGATGTTCTTTTCCGTACACCGGGCAATCAGTTCCTCCCCCTGGGTTTCCACGATGTTATACGGGAACATTATGGTTTCCACCCAGGGAAATTCCAATGCCTGACGGAATAGGTCAACGCTGTGAAGGGTAATCCCGATATGACCGATTTTCCCCTGTGCTTTGGCTTCCTGCAGGGCTTCCAGTGCACCGCCGGGGGCTATAACCCGTTCCAGATCGCCGGGAGTCGGATTATGTACCTGATACAGATCGATGTAATCGGTGCGGAGGTTCCGGAGGCTGATGGCGATATCCTGTTCCATGGCTTCCCTGGTACGTGCCATGCTTTTGGTGGCAAGAACGAAATGTTCCCGTATACCCTCTATAGCATAACCCAGGTATTCTTCACTGACCGTATAGCCACGTGCGGTATCGATGTAGTTGACACCCTCTTTCAGCAGCTGCTGCATCAGTGTCTTCGTACCTTCGGCAGTAATTTTCTGAATAGGGATGCCGCCAAACCCCAAACGTGATATCTTAAGACCGGTTTTGCCCAATACTCTGTACTCCATAACTCTTCGCTCCTTGGTTTCAATTATATAATCTATTATGTCATAAATCCGGCATATTTTCAAGTATATGGAGGGAATTTACGGATAATAGTGATCCCGCTCTTGTATGGCAGCTTATGCCCATACCGTTACAAATCATGAATCAGCTGCGGTTGACTGCAGCCTGCCGCAGCTGTAATACGTCGCTGTTTTTTCTGTATTCGGCTGGTGATACATGAAATTCCTGGGTAAATACCTTGGTAAAATAACTGTATTGTTTATACCCCAATGAAACAGCGATTTCTTTCAGGGGATCTTTTGTATTGATGATCATAGACTGCGCTTTTGCCATTTTCACTTTACGGATATATTCGTTGATATTCTGACCTGTGTGATTCTTGAAAAACGAATTGCAGTAATTCGGAGATAAAAAAACACATTTGCTGACCTGAGACACAGTAATCGGTTCATGGATATGTTCGGCAATATACTGTTTTATCTGAACAATATATCCGTTTTCCCGGGGCGTCTTCGACATCTCATACAGAGTATGGTACAGAATCAGAAAACAATACCTGCTTTTATCCTCAGCGTACCCGGAATAACTGGTACTGTATGTTTCGTATAAACAAAGCAGTGTTTTTATTTCCTCGTTCACCTGGTTTCGCAGGACTCCGCTGAATATGGGCAGAATATCGTTTTCATCCAATAGTACATTAAAACTGCAGTATTCTGCGGAACTGCCCTCTTTCCGGTTCCTGACATCCCCTTTTTTGAAAACAATCATGTCTCCTGCATGCAATTCAACTTCATCATCATTGAGACTGTATCTCATGACGCCATTCAATACAATGGTGATGTCAATATAATAAAGTGTCTGATCGGGAAGTGCTGCCACCTTCCGCAGTTTGGTTCTTGTGAAATAGATTACATTCATAGGATACCCTCTATTGAGAATCGTTGTTTAAGATAAATCTGATGAGCAATAGCGTTCATATGTATAGTTGACAACAGAAGATAAATCTTTTATAATTTATTATATCACATTTTGTTTTTGTGTACAAGATACAAAAGGAAAAAGATATTTGGGATATTTCATAACAATATCACGCTATCCGTCATGTTTACGCAGTAACTGCAAAGATCAAAGAAATGTATCACTCAGGGAGGTATTTGTATGACTGAACCTATCCGTATCGGTTTGATCGGTCTCGGCAGAGCCGGAAACGGAATGCATCGTAATGAACTTCGGTCGAAAAGTGACAAGTTTCATTTCACAGCTGTATGCGACTGTATCGAAGAAAGGACAACGCCGTTTGTGGAAGAATTCGGAAGCCGTCCATACACCGTAATCGAAGATTTACTGAAAGACCCCGAGGTGGAACTGGTGACAATCGCAACCCGGTCTGCCGATCACTTTGCGCACGCAAAAATGGCACTGCTGGCAGGTAAGGATGTGTTTCTGGAAAAACCGTTCGCCATGTCCTCTCAGCAGGCAAGAGAACTGATCGCACTCGGCAGCGAACCCGGCGGTCCCCATCTGTATATCCGACACAACAGACGGTTTGAAGATGGTTTTGAAACCGCTATGCGGATCATTGATTCCGGAAAGCTTGGCGATGTATATGAGATCAAGCTGACCAGAAACGGTTATCAGCGTCGGAATGACTGGCAGACCATCTCTGCATACGGCGGCGGACAGCTTTTGAACTGGGGACCCCATATTATCGATCACTCTCTCAGATTCTGCGGCGGTGATTATGCGGATATGTATTCCTCCATCAAACACGTGGCTGCTGCAGGGGACTGTGAGGATCATATTAAGATTGTGTTTACCGGTGTCAACGGCAGAATTGTAGATATGGAGATCTCCGGCGGTGCCGCACTTCCCACACCGGAATATCTGATTTACGGTTCAAAGGGAGCCATGGTATCCGATGGGTATACCTTCCATCTGAGATATCTGGATCCTTCTGTTGCACTTACACCGGTCCGGGTAGATCCTGCAACACCGGGGACGGGAACCGGTTTCGGCAACAGGGAAGCACTGCATTGGTGTGAAGAAGATGTTCCCTTTGGAGACGGTACCGATAGAATCTGGGATTCGCTTTATGAAACCATACGGTATGGGAAGGCGTTCCCCGTTACACTGGATCAGGCAGCTAAGGTTATTGATGTCATCGAAAATGTAAAAAAAGGAACCATATTTGAAAACAAATGTACACGATAAGGAGAAATACATATGCGTGTTGGTGCCCAGTTATTTACCGTTTATGACTTTGCCGGTCTTTGAAGGACCTGCAGGAGACACTGCAGAAGAATGCGGAACTCACCTGTGGGATTACCCATTATGATGACAGCAGCTGCAAAAAAACTGATGTATCATAACCACAGCTGGGAATATGAAAGCAAGTGTGCGGACGGAAGAAGCATTATGGAATTTCTGTCAGACGAAATCCCGGCTTCCCTGATGGGCTTCACACTGGACTTTTGTTGGCTGAAATACAGGATACCTGTTATGGTGAGAATCCGTTTGACTGCCTGAAAAAAAGTCATACATATCTGAAATCACTGGGACTTCGGTGAAATCTTTTCTGCAAGGTTGCCAATAACAAACAAATAATGAATCAGCTGCGGTTGACCAGAGTTGGCCGCAGCTGAAATTGTTTTTTAACAAAACGCAAACATTTCTCCAACATCGCAAAAACATTGACAGACTATAATATGCTCATAAACTGAAAAGGAGAATAGAAAATGGCAAAATTTGCAGAAGTAAACGAAAAGATCGCAGAAAAGGTAGTTGAAGGTTACAAGAAGATCGAGGACGGCGTTGTAGAGGGTTACAAGAAAATCGAAAACGGTGCCGTTGAAGGCTTCCAGAAAGTGAATGATAAAATTATCGAAAAGGTTTTTGCCAAGGATGGTGAGACCGTGGAAGAGGCTAAAAAAAGACTCTCCGGTGACAAATAATCCCCCCCAAATGCAGTGAGGAAACAATGGAGCAGGAAACAACCTTTATATATAAATACTCTGCCAGGGAGACCAAGGAAATCGAGGAGATCCGCCGCAAATATCTTCCCCGTGAGGAAAGCAAGCTGGAAGAGCTGAAGCGTCTGGACAATACGGTACAGAGATCCGGAATCGTCGAATCACTTTGCACAGGCATTGGCGGCTCCCTTGTGTTTGGCGTTGGTATGTGCCTTGCTATGGAGGTTATTGGCGGCGGCACATATCTTATGGCACTCGGCGTGTTTCTCGGAATTTGCGGTATGGCAGGCATGTTTGCGGCTTATCCCGTGTACCGCAGAATTTTCGGCAGGACCAAGGAGAAACTCACGCCGAGGATCCTTGCATTGACTGCCGAACTTTCGGGTGAAAAGCTGAATTCATAACGTGGGCGAGGTGCATTTATGTACCTCGCTGCAGGTCTGTATGGAGGTACATAATGAAAAGGAAGCTTCGCTACGATGTGTACGATAAAACCGTGGAGCGGGAGATTAACTATATCCCCTTCCGCTACATCGCCGCTGTTCTTATTACCCTTTTGGAGATCCTTGCCGTAATCGGTATCGTGATCGCGCTGTGCTATTACGTTCCGTATTTTTATCTGGCGGCGTGGGCAACGGAAATATTCTGCGTTATCCGTATTATTGCCTCCGATGATAACCCGGATTATAAGGTTCCGTGGCTTCTGTTTGTGCTGATCGTTCCGCTGGCAGGGTTCATGCTGTACTTTATGTTTTATTCGAGAACGCTCCAGAAGAAGTTCATCAGACGGTTGAACGAAATGCGAAGCCGCGGCTACAAGAAAGACGACAGCGAGCTTCTGCATATTCTTCGGGAAGAAAGCCTGGCAGCCGCGGCACAGGCGAGAATGCTGATGAACATTGCGGATACACACCTGTTCACGAATACCAAACAGGAGTATTTTCCCCTTGGCGAGGATATGTACCGCCGTATGCTTGAGGACTTGGAAGCGGCAGAGAAGTTCATCTATATGGAATACTTCATCATCGAGGAAGGCAAGTTCTGGAACTCGGTTTTGGAGATCCTGAAGCGCAAGGCTGAGGCGGGCGTTGAAGTCAAGGTTCTCTACGACGACATCGGCTGTATGGCAACGCTTCCCGGGGATTATCATAAGACCCTGCGGAAGTTGGGCATTGAGGCTGCGCCTTTTTCAAGACTGAGAGGCAATGCCGACAGTGAATTCAACAACCGGAGTCACCGCAAGATCACGGTTATTGACGGCAGGATCGGTTATACGGGCGGCGTAAATATCGCGGACGAATACATAAACGAAATTGTGCGTTTCGGGCATTGGAAGGACACCGCCATCCGCCTTGAGGGAGAAGCTGTATGGGAGCTTACCAGGCTGTTTCTGGTGGATTTCGGGATCAACGTGAAGAAAACACCGACCGTCAGAGATGACTTGTATCCCGCAGTTCCGCTGAACGAATCGGGTTATATGATTCCCTTCGGTGACGGTCCCCACCCGATCTATGAGCGCAGGGTAGGCAAGTGCGTGATCCAGAATATGCTCTCCGCCGCTGCACAGTATGCCTGGATGACTTCACCGTATCTGATCATCGACAATGATCTGTGCACCGATCTTGAAAACGCGGCACTCCGTGGTGTTGACGTGCGCATTATTGTTCCGCACATTCCCGACAAAAAGCTCGTATTTGGCATGACCCGCAGCTTTTATCACAGGCTTATGGCGGCGGGGGTCAGGATATACGAATACACGCCCGGATTTATTCATGCCAAGAGTTATCTTGTTGATGACAAATACGCAATGATCGGTACGATCAACCTTGATTACCGCAGTCTTGTCCATCACTTTGAAAACGGGGTATGGATGTACAAATGTGAGTCGATGGGGAATCTGAAGGCGGATATGGAAGACACCTTCGGGAGAAGTATCGAGGTTACACCCGATATGCTGAAAACGAACCTGCTGCAGAGGTTCATCCGCGCGGTAGTCAGAATATTTGCACCAATGCTGTAATATCAGAAGGAGGAAGAACAAATGAACGCTATTGAAATAAGAGGTTTGTCCAAAAGCTTTCGCGGGATGTATGCGGTGGACCACCTCGATATGACCGTTCCCCAAGGCGCGATATACGGCTTCATCGGCGAGAACGGCTCCGGCAAGTCCACTACAATGAAGCTGATCTGCGGACACCTTGTTCCCGAATGCGGTGAGATCAAGCTGTTCGGCAGAGACAACGACGACCCGGGGGTGCGAGTCCGTGTAGGTGCCCTGATTGAGAACGCAGGCTGCTTCCCGAACGCAAGTATATATCAGAATCTTCGTATGCAGACCATCAATCTCGGACTTGAAAAAAGCGACGAGGAGATCGCGCGCGTGCTTCGCATTGTTCGTATGGAGGAGCATGCAAATCTGAAATTCAAGAGCTGTTCTCTCGGTATGAAGCAGAGAATCGGTATTGCAATGGCGCTTCTCGGCGACCCTGCGCTTCTCATTTTAGACGAACCCATCAACGGACTTGACACCGACGGTATGAGAATTATGCGGGAGATCCTTGTGGATATTACGAAGAATTACGGCTGTACCGTGCTGATCTCTTCCCACATACTGGGAGAACTTGAAAAGATCGCAACCCATTACGGCATTATCCGTCAGGGCAGGATGATAATGGAATTGTCTGCTGCGGAAATGGATACAAGAGTGCAGGTGTTTGTTTCACTCAAAACGAAGGATATGGCTGGCGCAAAGAACGTGCTTGCGAAACGGTTTGCTGACGTACGCAGGGAGGGCGAATATATCCGTGTGTACGACGTGGATGATACTGCCGCCATTGTGGATCACTTGATGAAAAACGGACACATTGTTAGCGAAATAAAGAAGAACAAGATCGGACTGGAAGAATACTATATTGAACTGATGTCCGCATCGGATACAGTAAAGGAGGATATGTGAAATGACAAAAGAATTGAAGTTTGAGTCCCCCACCTTTACAAAACGTATCAAGGGTATGCTGGGCGTGGACTTTTACCGACTGTTCCACACGCCAATGTTCTATATCTTCCTTGTAATTGCGGCAATCATTCCTGCGATGGTGTCAGCCATGACGATGATGCCCGACCAGCAGGGCAATACAATGGAACCCCTCTACTCCAATGTGTGGCAGATCATTGCCGCATCCGAGCCTCTTTATGTGATCCGCAGTATTGCCGATTACGCCAATATGAATATGGTATTCATCTTCGGCGGTATTATGGTGTCGATTTTCATTGGTCATGACTATAAATCAGGCTATGTCAAGCAGCTCTTCACCACTCATGCAAAGAAACAGGACTATATGATCTCAAAGAGTCTTGTCTGTGCCTTTGCTATGGCGTGTATGTGCCTGACTTATTTCATCGGCGGTACGGTTGGGGGATTGCTCGTTGGTTATGAAACAGCCGTCAGCGCCGGTTCCCTTATTATCGCTATTCTCGGGAAGATGATAATGTCTCTCGGCTGGGCAAGCCTTTATACCTTCCTCAACATCATATTCAGAAGATATTTCGGAATTTCCATAGCCTCCAGCTTCTTCTTCGGAACCGGGATTCTCATTATCGGTGTTGCTGCAATCGTTGAGAATCTCTCCCTTCCCACGGCTTTTCTGAACCTGTTCCTTTACGGCTCATCAGTGAATGCCTGCCTTGTAAGCAACGTGGGAACACTCCTTACCTGCATTGCAGTTTCCGCAGCCTGGGCGGTTTTCTATAACGTACTCGGCACGAAGATCCTCTCAAAGAGCGATGTATATTAAGGAGGCAGGGAAGATGAATGCAGTTGAAATAAAGAATTTATCAAAAAACTTTGGTGCGAAGCAAGCGGTATGCGGACTGAATATGACTGTGCCAATGGGTGCTGTCTACGGTTTTATCGGCGAGAACGGATCGGGCAAGTCTACCACGGAGAAGATGATCTGCGGTCTGATTCCCAAAAGCGGCGGATCCATCAAACTTTACGGCAAGGATCACACCGACGCTGACGTCAGAGCAAAGCTGGGCGTGCTGATCGAGTCCCCCGGATGCTTCCCCGGACTTACCGTCTGGGATAACATGATGCTCCAGGCGGCGAATCTCTCAATCCCGAATGCGGAAAAGGAAGTAATCCATGTTCTCAAAACCGTCAGAATGGAGGGCGCGGCAGGGAACAGGTATAAGAACTGCTCCCTTGGTATGAAGCAGAGAGTGGGTATCGCTATGGCACTTTTGGGCGATCCCGTCCTTCTTGTGCTTGACGAACCTCTCAACGGTCTTGATGCGGACGGTATGCGTATTATGCGTGAAGTGTTTGCCGATATCGTAAAGGATGGAACACGATCTATCATTGTTTCTTCCCACCTTCTCGGCGAGCTTCAAAAGGTGGCGACGCACTACGGTATCATCCGCCACGGTAAAATGATCGTGGAGATGACCGCTGATGAACTGGACGCAAGCTGCCGTACATACGTTGCTCTGCAAAGCGAAGAAATGGGCAGAACGAAAAGTCTTCTCAGCTGCCGGTATTCCAGAGTGGAGGCAGACGAAGCGGGGTACATCCGTGTGTATGACCTGACGACTCCTGAGGAGATCGTGTCGTATCTTTACGGAAACGGCGTCTGCGTGACTGAGATCAGAACGGACAGGATCGGACTTGAGGAGTATTATATAGACCTGATGAACGGAGGTAAGAGAGAATGGAAAGATCGGTGAAATTTGAACCCGTCTGCTTTGCACAGCGTATAAAAAGTATGCTGACGGTGGATTTTAAGCGAATGTTCAGATCAAGACTCTTTTACATCATTCTTGCCGTCGCACTCGTAATGCCGATCCTTATGACGGTGATGATGACAATGATGGATGGGTCTGTATCTGTTGATCCCCAAACCGGAGCTGAAACTGTTATGGTGGGACCGGAGAACACCTGGCAGAATATCGGCACACTGCCCGGCGGTGAATCCATGGGCGGCATGGACGTGTTCGGTATGTGCAATATCAACATGATGTTTATGGGTGTATGCGTATTTGTGGGATTGTTCATTGCCGATGACTTCAGAAGCGGCTATGCCAAGAATCTCTTTACAGTTCGTGCCAAGCGCAGTGAGTATGTGATTTCAAAAACACTCGCCGGCTTCGTTTGCGGTGCGCTGATGCTGATCTTCTACTTTATCGGCGCAGTTCTCGGCGGTGCGATTGCGGGGCTTTCGTTTGATCTGCGCGGACTGACCGCAGGAAACCTGGTTATGTGTATACTGGCAAAGATATTTTTAATGCTTGTGTTTGTATCAATTTTCACTCTCATCAGTATTGCAGCAAAACATAAGGCGTGGCTCTCGATCTGCGGTTCCCTTGGCGGCGGTATGCTGCTCTTTATGATGGTGGGAATGATCACACCTCTCGGCTCGACCCTTATCAACGTGGTCCTCTGTCTTGTGGGCGGAGCGCTGTTTTCGATAGGACTTGGTGCCATCAGCAAGGTGATTCTCAAAAAAACAAGCATGGTGTGATGGCTGAACAGTTCTGGTGAAACTCGTTTTTGATGTATAAATATGCCGTTTGGGGTGTAAAAACGGCGAAAAGAAAGCCTTACTGATTCCGGTCAGTAAGGCTTTCTTGGATATGTCAGACCCAAAAAGCTATCAGCCGTTGTTACTTATTTAATACAATGAATTCCTCGTCTTCACGAATAAAGCGGCAGACTGTCAGTCTGAAACGATTCGACACCCGACTGAATTTTCTGCACGCGTTTTTCCATACTGTTTTTCTTTCTCCGCATTGACAATTATGTGCAACTGTGCTATAGTATATTTATCGAAAAACACACGGATATATCCGTATTTCGCAAGCACTCGACTCGGAGGTAACTATGTTAAGAAAATTCGGATGGCAAACCCATAATATGTTCAGCGGCAGAACACTGCAGTTTTATGACTTCCTCAGGAAAGAACAGCTTTCTCTGCTGGAGGAAAGTGACCGCCGCCGTGCACAGCTCGATACTGTGGAAAAAGTCGAAGCTTATGCCCGGAATATGCGGAAGAACTTCATGGAAAAAACAGGCGGTATTCCCGAAAGAAACTGCCCCCTGGATGCACACATCACGAAAACCGTGGATATGGGCAATTATGTCATTGAAAATATCATATACAAAGCAAGACAAGGCGTATATGTTTCCGCATCCCTTTATCTGCCCAAAGGAATCACCGCCCCTTCTCCCGCGATATTGTTTCTCAGCGGGCATGCCGACACAGGACGTATGTCTTCACGTTATCAGGGAGTCTGCCAGACACTCGCAGAAGCCGGTTTGATTGTGTTTGCTCCCGATCCTGTGGGACAGGGGGAACGTCTGAATTTTTACGATCCGGAAAAGAGAGAACCTGCCGTCAAAGGTGCCACTACCCAGCATGATACATGCGGTATTCCTTCCATTGCTGTCGGCAAATTCCTGCAGGCGTATTTCCTGAACGAGCAGTTTTCCGCTGTGGACTATATGCTTACCCGGCCGGAAATCGATCCCAATCGAATCGGCGTGACCGGATGTTCTGGCGGAGGTACACAAACTTTGGTAACACTGGCCTGTGACGACCGTATTGCCGCAGGTGCACCGGTTTGCTTCACCAGCAACCGTACGGAAATTCTCTATTCCAACCAGTCCCAGGATGCCGAGCAGATCTGGCCGGGATGTGCGGTTTACGGTTTTGACCACTATGAACCGTTTATCATTTTTGCTCCCAAGCCCGCTGTTATTCTGGCAGCCAGTGCGGATTTCTTCCCCATTGACGGTGCTGTTGAAGTATACGAACAGTGCAGGAAAATCTACGGATTATACGGCAAGGAAGACAATCTGCGTTTTGCTGAAACCAATGTCTGTCACGGATACGCCCAACCCATTGCCGAAAAAGCGACGGATTTTTTCTGTGAAGTGTTTGGTGTGACCAGAAAGCATCCTGCAAACATAAAAGAACTGCCCCTCGATGAAATCCAGGCAACCGTAACCGGCAGTGTCAACTCAGAGTATGCGGATGCGGTCTCTTTCCCGGATGAAACAGCCGCTATTGCCGCTAAGCTCAAAAAGGACAGGAGATCTGCACAGGCGAAAGAATGGTTATGGGAGAAAGTGCAGTACGCACGTCAGCCCGTCCCCTTCCGTCTGAAAATGGCTGATGAACGCACGGATACCCATGCAAACGGCTACACAGGAAAATCCGGTATCTGGTGGGTACAGAAACAGCTTGCCGCTTTCGGGGTTCTGATTTCCAAGGGTGACAATCCGGAACCTCTGCAGGACCCTGTTGTCATTGCTATCTGGGGGAACGGTACCAAGGCAATCCTGAACCACCAGGACTGGATCATGACTGAATGCGAAAAAGGCAGACAGGTATTGGTTGTGGATCTGCCGGGTATGGGTGACCTTGAACAGGGACGTATCTGGTGGCCGTTTGAATACCGCGCAGGCTATGGACCCATGTACAAAATGTGCGATGATCTGATCTATATGGATGACAGTATGCCGGCTATGCAGACTTATCATTTGCTCCGTACCATTGAAATGGTGAAAGAATCCCTTCACGTTGAGGATGTTTCCCTGTACTGTGACGATCAGGAAGGGGTATACGGTATCATGGCCGGTTATCTGACCGGAGTGAAACGGGAATACGGGGACAATATTCTTACAAGTGTTGAAGAAACGTATATTCTCACGCAGCCTCATACGTATGACAACACTCTGAGTTATCTGATTCCCGGTATGCTTGAATACTTTGACTATGACGAACTGATGAAAGAATGACGGTTTATAAATAACCCTTTGCTGACAGTGATGTACCAAGCAAAGGGTTATTTTTGTATTATGATGATTTCTTTTTATCGGGAATGTTCATGTTCCGCCGACGAAATTTATTCGAATGGAAAAAAGCCTCAGAATCGTAAGATCCTAAGGCTTTCCTTGGCAAGTCATACCGAAAAACATATTCATTGGTTTTCGGCAAGTTTCCCGGAGATTTTGCGTCTCACCTCAAAAATTATTTCTCGTTCTTGTAGATTTCCTTGAAGTACTTGTATGTATCCACCTTTAATTCGCCGCAAGCAGCTTCATCACAGGCAATGATTCCGTCCTTGTGCATCTGCAGAGCGCTTATTGTCCAAGCATGGTCAACACCGCCTTCAACACAATGACGAAGTGCACGAGCCTTGTTGTGACCGCTGATAAGAAGCATTACCTGCTTGGAATCGCAAACAGTACCTACGCCAACAGAAAGAGCAGTCTTCGGAACTTTGTTTACATCGTTATCAAAGAAACGGGAATTTACGATCAGAGTATCTTCTGTCAGAGCACGAACGCCGGTTCTCGATGTCAAAGAGGTAAAAGGTTCGTTGAACGCAATGTGTCCGTCAACACCACTGCCGCCCATAAACAGATCAATTCCGCCGTAAGAAGCGATTTTTTCTTCATATTTCCGGCATTCTTCTTCGAGATCTGCCGCCATACCGTCGAGGATGTTGATATTTTCTGCCGGAATGTCGATGTGGTTGAAGAAGTTGTCGTGCATAAAATACCAGTAGCTCTGTTCATGTTCTCTCGGCAGACCAACATACTCATCCATATTGAAGGTAACTACGTTTTTGAAGGTCACCTTGCCTTCCTTGTTCATTTTAATCAGATTTCTATAAACGCCAAGAGGAGAAGAACCGGTGGGCAAACCGAGAACAAAGGGACGGTTCTCCTTATGATTATTTATCGCATTAGCGATATGCTGCGCAGCCCACTCGCTCATTGCTTCGTAATTGTCTTTGATAATTAATTTCATGATTATTACCCCTATCAAAATAATTTTTTTAACATAAATACTATACCACATTCAGCCTGATTTGTAAAGGGATTCCCAAAATTTTCTGTAAAAATGCAATTGTTTTCAGGGTCAATCGAAAATCGACACAAGGAACGAGTGCTATGAAATTTACGTGTGATTTCTGTATTACTTTATTTGTTTAAGGTAAAATATAGATAGTACAATTTTCAGGGGGAATGATCTATTATGAACTTTACAATAACATTACAACAAATAAGCAACTATGAAGTATATCTGCGAACAGAAGACAGAGCTGCCGGAACAAGAGAAAAATATCTTCGCGACATCCAAAAATTCGCGTGTTTTCTTGGCTGTAGATCCTTGAGCCGGGAGATAGCGCTTGCATGGCGGGACGAGCTTGTCAACAATCAGTATGCAGCTGTTACCGTGAATTCGATGATTGCGGCACTCAACGGTTTCTTTCATTATATCGGACGCGATGACTGCCGGCTGCGGTTTTTGAAAATACAGCGAAAACTGTTTCGTGAAAAATCCAGAGAATTGACACGGGCAGAATATGAACGTCTTATTGAAACAGCATACGGTATGGGCAAGGAAAGACTTGCACTCTTGATGGAGACAATATGTGCCAGCGGAATACGTGTTTCTGAGCTGAAGTATATCACTGTTTCTGCGGCAAAAAATGCAAGAACGGAAATATCTCTCAAAGGGAAGATCCGCAGTATTCTTCTGCCGAAAAAATTATGCCGTAAATTACTGCAGTACGCCAAAAAACAAAAAATCGCTGCCGGAGAAATATTTCTCACAAACAACGGAAAAAGTCTGTCGCGTAAACAAATATGGGCAGAGATGAAAAATATCTGTACAAAAGCCGGAGTGGAACACACCAAGGTGTTTCCGCATAACCTCAGACATTTGTTTGCCACTGTGTTCTATAAGGCGTGCAAGGATATTGTCAGACTGGCAGATGTACTTGGACACAGCAGTATTGATACGACCCGCATTTATCTGATAACAACAGCCACGGAATACGAGCATCAACTCGAAAAACTATGTCTGATCGTATAGGACAAAATCAGTATTTTGACTGTCATAGAAAATATGCCGGAGTTTACCGGCAAGACAAAATCAGTATTTTGACATATGAAAACAATGCCAAAATATCAGAACACTAATATACATATAGAGTATATCACAAGAAAATATATTTTTCAATAGATTTTGAAAAATATTTCAATAGATTTCCAAAAAAAATTTACGCGTAAAAGACAGGGCACAAATGCAGCTTTTTTTGTGTCCTTGTCATTACGCGTTTTTTTGTGCACCAACATGGTGCTGCTTTATTTTTTTGTTTAAAAAATTCATCAAACCTGTATCACAGGGAACAAAATACTGATTTTGTCCTACCGTATGTTCGTTTAACTATGAACCCTTAATTTATGGAGAGCCAATGAAAAAAATAGAAACTGTCAATAAAAGCAGAAGACCTTCCGAACAAAAGCCGTGGCTGAAATTCTATTCCGAAGAAAACCTTCGTCAGTCCTTGCCGGCATGTACAGCATATACATATCTGAAACAGGCAAATCAGGATCATTTGAACAGTCCTGCTCTCTGTTATTACGGAAAGAAAATATCCTACGCACAACTTTTTGAGAATATTGATGCCTGTGCCAATGCCTTTGCTGCGCTGGGTGTGAAGCAGGGGGATATAGTATCTTTCGTTTCCGTAGCAGTACCCGAATGCGTAGCGGCTATTTACGCGCTGAATAAACTTGGGGCAACGGCGAATACCATTGATCCCCGTATGGATAAGGACAGCATCCGCCGCATGGTTCAGGAGTCCGGTTCTTCCGTGCTTGTGATAATCGGCATGGTATTCCCGAAAATTGAACCGATCATGGGAGAGATCCATCAAAAACATATAATCGTACAGTCAGCGGCACGATCTCTTCCTCTTGGAAAGAAGATCGCCATGAAGATAGCTTCTCCGGAAAAGATCCGCTATAACGGTGACTACCTTATGGACTGGGATACTTTCCTGGGTAAAGGTAAGGGTGTGACTGCCGTTGAAGCACCGTATGTCGGTGACGCAACCATGGCTATCGCATACACCGGCGGAACGACCGGTTTCCCGAAAGGTGTTATGCTCACCAATGACAGTGTCAACGCTGTTTCCTATAATTTTAAATATGCCGGACTTTACATAAAGCCTGGGGACCGTTTCCTCGGGATTATTCCGGTATTTACCTCTTACGGAATGGTCTGCGGTATGCATATGCCGTTGTGTATGGGGTTTGAATTGATTCTGATCCCCCGTTTTGTACCGGCGACCATCGGGAAATTGGTAAAGAACTACCGTCCCAACCATATGATCAGTACGCCTGCATTCTATGAGACACTGATGCAGAGCAAAGAAATGAAGAATTTCGATCTTTCGTTCCTGATCACCATGGGTTCCGGCGGGGATACCATGAACGAAGGATTGGAAGGCAAACTGCATGCCTTTATGAAGGCACACAATATCCGTTATCCTCTGGCGCAGGGATATGGTATGTCGGAGTTGTCCGCTGCGGCATCCTTCTGTGTGAATGATATATACAAGGCGGGCAGTGTAGGGATCCCTTCTATTACGACCACGGTTTCTGTTTTCGATCCGGATACGGGTGAGGAGAAGAACATCGGCGAAGAAGGGGAAATCTGTGTTACCGGTCCGTCCATGATGAAGGGGTATTACAATCGCCCCGAGGAGACAGATTATGTTATGCGCCGCCATGATGACGGACAGATCTGGGTTCATTCCGGCGATATCGGATATATGGATGAAGATGGTTTCCTGTTTATTAAAGGGCGTGTAAAACGGATGATCACCCGTTTTGACGGACATAAGGTATTCCCGGTTAATATTGAGAGTATGGTTACGGAGAACCCCGTTGTGCGCAACAGCTGCGTAATCGGCGTGGATGACCGTGAACACAGTCAGGGACAGTATCCGCTGGTAGTTGTGGAACTTGCTGATGTGGCTGATTTCGAGAGTGTATGCCGGAATATTTATGATGAATGCCAGACGCGTCTGGAAGAACGGGGAAGACCTGTAGCGGTAATCGCTGTGGACAGTATTCCTTTAACCGGATCCGGCAAGAACGATTATCGTACACTTGAGATTCAGTATGCCCAATTTGATTACGTCAGCTGGGCGCAGAGATAAATACGTTAATAAGGATATAGATTACCTGTTTTTGCTGCGATCAAGGAACGGTGATGGGTACATGAGTATCCGTCACCATGGTGTCCTTGCAGCGGAAGCAGATAATGGATCCAAAAATATATTACTTTGGCAGTACTGCAGTCCAGCAAGGCTGTAGATTGCATATATATCAATTCAAGAAATATGGAGGGCAGCAACTCTGTGTTTCAAAAAACTGGAGGTAATCTTATGAAGAAAAGGCTACTATCATTTGTGCTTGTGCTCACAATGATTCTGTCCGTGACACCTGTTTGGGTTTTTGCGGCGGACGATGATGTTGTGAACATTAGTACACTCGCGGAATTGAAAGAATTTCGTGATAAAGTCAATGCCGGTGACACGTATAGTGGAAAAACGGTAACACTTACCGCTGACATTGACTTGAACAATGAGGAATGGATTCCGATTGGCAATTCATCGAATAAGTTCCAGGGAACATTCAATGGAGATAACCATGTGATTTCCAATTTGGTAATCACCGGAAATAATAGTAATGTTGGTTTGTTTGGTTTTACAACCAATGGTGAAGTCAAGAATTTGACTGTTAATAATGCTGATGTTTCCGGTTATTGTAATGTTGGGACTGTAGTGGGTACTCCCTATACATCTGAGTATACCAATATCAAAGTAACCGGTCACGTAGAAGTAAATGGTTTGGCATATGTTGGTGGTGTTGGTGGTAAGAATGCTTACGCAAACTGGACTGACATTACCGTTGATGTAGATGAAACAAGTTATGTTAAGGCATATTCCATTGAAGACGGTAAAGCGTATCGTACATACGTAGGTGGTGTCATTGGTTTTGCTGGTGAAGGTGGTCACACTTTCAAGAATATCACCTCTGATATTGATGTAATCGGTTCTACTTGTGACGTCGGTGGTATCATTGGTATCGCACATTACGGTAATAATTTAGTGAATGTTAAGTGCTCCGGTGATGTGACTATCACTGATGCAGGCGAAGCTGCTGACGTAGAAGAAATGGGCGGTATTGCCGGTGTATGGCATAACGAAGACGGAACAACAACATCATTTACCGAATGTGAATTTACTGGAAAATTGTCTGCCAATATTACCGATGATGTTGATTTGAGCGATAATCTTATTTCTGGTAAGGCGTATAATACTACCGGAACAGGTACTTTCACCTATGACGGAATAGCATATGACAAAGATACTGCAGGAAATGCATCTCAGGATATGTTGAAAAAATACGATCTGATTGCAGTACAGGTTGCTGATGGATATAAGGTTGTTAAGACTACTGAGAATATCGTGCCCGCAGAACCCAATGTTTCCGGTGGTACTATTGCTCCCGTGGTTCCCGATGATGTTACACAGGATGTAGTGGAAGCTGTATCCAACATCGAGATTACTGCGGACGAAGACAATCAAGAAGCACTTACTGATGCTATTACTGCAGCACAGAATGAAGTGATGAGTGATACAGACGAAATTTTGGCAGCCGTTACTGATTTCGTTCCCGAAGAGATCATCACTGAGTCCGCTATGAATGTTGAAGTGAAGTCTGTTGAAGTAGACTCTGCTGAAAACAAGACTCTCGTTCTTGATATTACTCCTGTTGTACAGGTTGTTGCTAAGGGTGACGGTAAACAACAGATCGTTGACAGCAAGGCCATCGATTTGACCGGTGTGGCTGTTACTGTTATTATTCCTTTGCCCGTAGGTTTTGCTGTTGAAGGCGAAAAGATAACTGTAGTTCACGTTAAGGACGATGGAACCGAGTATACACACAAGAATCTGCTTGTTCAGTATAAGAATGGTCAGTATTTTGTTGAATTCGTGAACAAAAATGGTTTCTCAGAATTCCAGGTTTATAGTAATAAAAACTACGTTTCCCTCGGCGACTCCATGAGCAATGGTTATGGTCTTGAAGGGTACGATGGCAATACCGGTGTTGAAGACTACGGTGATGAGTCCTATGCAAACCAGTTTGCTGATTACTTCGGATTCAACCATGCACAGTTGGCTATGTCTGCTATGCGTGCAGAAGACCTGCATTGGCTGCTTGAAGTCGATTACGACGATCCTGCAGTTGTAGAGGTAATCAATGAACTGCAAGACGGTTGGGATGAAGACCTGTGGTACTCTGTATTCACAAACGGTGACTACTGGACATGGGATCAACTGGTGAACAACTATCGTTTTGACGTTGCAGCATACTGCATTGAAGGTAAAGATGGCGGTGCAGCATTCTCTACCGATGATGCTAAAGATGCCTACGAAAGCGACATCGACGCACTGAAGATCGTTGCAAAATACTATCAGGAATCCGTAGCAAACGCTGACGTTATCTCTCTCGGAATGGGTAACGGTAACTTTGGCGTATTTATGTTCGGCCGCATCATGGAAGCCATCGGCTTTGACGGCGGCGAACCTGAAGATGCTATGAAGTACGACATAGAAAACGCTCTTAATGAGTGTGATCCTACGATGAAGAGTGAACTTCTCGTACTTCTGGGTGAAGTTGATAAGATCCTGGCAGAATATGGTTTGGTAGCAGATGACGGTGTCGAAGGTACCAGCACTGTTGAGGCTCTTTACAACACGCTTATGTATTCTATCATCAGCTATGCACTGAACTACGCCGGTACTGTTGAAGCTATTCTTCAGCTGAATCCCGACGCAGAGATTATTCTGGTTGCACTGATGAATACTATCAAGTCCAATGCCTCCCGCGCAATTACTGCGGATGTAACACTGGGCGAGATTATGGACTATCTGTTCGTACCTCTGAACGCATATATCGCTGCTCTGCCTACCTATATGCAGGCTGTAGAAAATAGCGTATATGATGAAGCAACCTTCTACTGGGCAGAAGCAGACTATGTACAGGCTATCGTTGATACTTATGAGTATCCTATTACTGATGATACCGTTCGCGACCGTTTCGTAGAATCTATCGTTGGCGAAAATGGTGACGGTATGGTTTGGGATCTGCTGGGTGAAGCGGTTGTTCCCATTACTCTGGAAGAAATCGAAGATTATGAAGATCTGAACGATGCAGGCAAGCTTTCGTATGCGGTTGAGCCTACCAATACCGAGAAGGCTACCTCCATCTCCATGTACCTTGCATTTGATAGGGCAATCGTAAAAAGCAAGAACACTCCCGTAGGAATCAATTCTATTATGGGTCTTGGCTCACTTCTCGACGGAGATCCTTTCAGCTCCATTATGGAGGATTTTGCGGATGCCGCTGCTGCTGCAGGTGCAACTAAACTGGATGTAGTTGCTGTATTTGTAGCTGGTGGATCCAATGACATGGTGAATGCAGAACAGGTTGTTGACATGGTTAAGGGCGGCGATGATGCAGTTCTGGCTGTTGCTTATGCTCTGGTGGCTGCTAACTCCGGTGACTATGCCCTTTCCGCAGAAGATGTGGCTGATCTGTACACCGGTGCTGATCTGACCAAGGCTTATGAGATTGTTGCCGATCAGTCCGCCGAACAGCTGGAAGCTGATGATGTCAAGGCTCTGTATCTGGGCGGCGAAGATGCTATCTATGATTTTATGGCTGAAAATAGTGAGTATACTGCGGAACAGCTCAAGGGATTTTATGATACAGGCGAAGATAATACAGTTGGTACTGTAAATTCCTTGAAGCAAGCTATCGCCGGTGTGGATACTGTAGTCAATACTGTTAAGGGTTTTGTGGATGACGCTGTTACAACACTGAACGATGGTGTTGTCGGAATTGCCAATAAGCTCTGCACTCTGCTGGTAATGCCCGATGTTCTGGGTGATACTGTTGCTAATAGTGAACTGGCAGGTCTGTTGGCTCTGTTTGCTCGTTGTATAATCGGTAACGGTATCGGTTCTCATCCTTCCGAAGCCGGTCACGATGCTCTGTATGCAGCAGTACTTAATGCATACGAAACCGAATACACCCCCAAAGATGAAACTGTTGCAAACCTCAAAGAAGCATACAAGTACGCTTATGCGCAGGCAGTAGCTAACGGCTACATTGCACAGGCTCAGGACTACATTGATGTGGCTATCGACGGCGTTGAAGCAGCAATCGAATTTGTTGACGAAACCGCTGTTGACGCACAGCTTAATGAAGTTAAAGCAAAGCTTCTCAATGAACTGAATGCAACTGTCGCAACTCTTGAAGAGATCAAGGCTGTCCTCGGTAACGATAACATCGATGACACCTGGGCAGCGATCCTTGATCTTGAAGAAGATCTCTACACACACCGCAACAATATCCTTGCTCTCGCAAATGAACTTGGTGTTGTTGTAGATCCTTACATCGATCAGTTTACTGACACCGTAAACTACTACGCAGATCTTGTTGAAACCATCGCAAACGAAGCATATGCTTGGATCGCAAACGGTGTTGAAGAATTCAACGAAGAATATGCAGCCTGGGTTGAATCCGTAGGTCAGCTGGCTGACAAGGTTGACCCCGCACTTGGTGCCGCTGTTCGTGAATATCTCACTGAAACCCCTGCTGAAGCGCTTGCTATCATCTACGCTGCAGGTGATGATGCTGTGACAGAATTTATCGCAGCTGCTGCAGCCGCATCCGATGATATCAAGGTGATCATTACTGCAATTTCCGCTGTCCTTGCATCCGATATCGAAGCCATCGCTGATGCAGTATACAACAGCGAACAGGTACAGGAAATCATCGATAGAATTGATGAGATCAAGGCAGAAATTGAAACTGTTAAAGATGAGATGATGAAGAATCCTGTTTCTTCTGCTCTCGCTTACGAACAGATCCTGAATGCTCTCGAAGATCAGCTCATAAGCTTCCAGGGTGAACTTGTTGACGCTATCATCGAAGTGATCGACGAAGAAGTGGATCCTGCAGTTGCTGATATGCTTCGCAAGAGCTTTGATGCTCTCCAGGATATGGTTGATGTTGCCGAAAATGCAGGCAGTCAGTATGCGGATTGGTTCGATGGCCGCTTTGACCAGATGGTCGGTGATCTCCTGACTCTGATCATTGACAACACTCTGGAACTCGGCGGTGTTACTGAGGCTGTTATTGAAGACATCATCAATGACCTTATCAACGATGTAAAAGACTTTATTGACGATGTTGAATTTGAAGATATCGATCTCAGCGAAATTTACGCTCTGATTGATGAACTCAAAGCCGTTGCAGACGATATCAATGCTGTTCTGAATGTTCTTAAAGAATATGCTGATGAAGAAGTTGCAGCCATCGTTGCTGAACTGGAAAACACGCTTGCAAAGGTAAATGATTTCATAGCTCAGCTCGAAGCATTCGCACAGAATGTTGAGAATGTTATCAACAAGATTGAAAACGAAGCTGAACTTACCGTTGAAAAAGTTAAGGCTATAATAGCTCAGGTTGAAGAACTTGCTGCTGAAGCTGAAGCACTTGTAAACGAAGCAAATGCTTCTCTGAAGCTCCTTGCTGCAACTTATGAAAAGCTCATCCCCTATATCTCCGAACTTCTGAATTATATTGAAGAAGGTTCCCCTGTGGATGTATTCCTCGATACAACCGGTATGGAAGTTGAAGAATTCATCGCAGTAGTTACTTCCGGTTACGAAGATACCATTGCAGCAATGGAGACCGCAGCAGCAAACATCGATGCTATTGTTCTCGATACCATGGATGTTGTTTGCCAGACTGTCGCCGATGCTGTTGAAGAAATTGTTGCCGCTACCGAAACAGCTGTAAACGATATTACTGAAGTGGTAACTCCTGCACTGGATACTATTAAAGCAGAAGCTATCAAGCTGTCTGCTTCCACCAATGCGAAGATTGCTGATGCAGGCAAGCAGCTCTATGCACTTGTTGAAGCTGTTGAACTGACTTATTCCGAATCTGCTCTCCTTGCAAAGCAGGACGAAATCGAAGCAATCGTGGATAATGTCATTGCTACCCTTGAAAGCGTAGAAACCATTGACGATGCTAAGAATGCTCTTGCACAGACTGGTGACGTTCTGACAGCTCTTGGAAATGTAGCTGCAGACATCTATGAAATCGCAGAAGGTGATGTAATGAAGCTCATCACTACTGCAGATACCCTTGCAAAGCAGGTAGATGCTATCGTTACCATCACAGCTGGCACCATCTATTCCGATGCACTTGCAGCTTATGGCGCATCTGCTGCTGCAATCTTCGCTGCAGTAGATCCTGCTGTCCAGGTTATTGATACTGCAATCGATGCATATGAAGAAACTGTTCTCGAAGCTGCCGGTGTGATTATTGAAGCTGTAACTGAAGCTGCCGACAACATCGGTAATGAAGTTGTGGCTGTTGCAGATATCATGGTCGAAGCTGCAGCTGATATCGCCGAAACCACAGAAAGCGGTATAGAGTCCATCAAGGCTGCTCTTGAATATGTAATTTATGACACGACTCACGGCGAATATACCATCGATTACGATTCTTACTATGTTGCACTGGGTACATCCGACTATGCGGCTGCTCTTGCAGAGAAACTCGGTCTGGACGATAAATATGCGCAGTTCGCTCTGAATGAAGATTACCTTGACGAAGTTGCTAAGGCTGACCTGGTTACGGTAACCTTTGATATGAATGAATTTGTATCCTTTGCTTATGCTCAGGCAATGGGTATGGTTGTCGAAGTAGTTAAGGCTAACGAAGATCTGGCAGGTTTGCTGAACGGCATATTCGGCGATACCATCGTTGAATACATGACCGAAATGGGCATCGACATGAATGCAAAGGTCAAAGAACTTGACTGGAGCAAGTTTGATGCCGCTGCAATCAAGGCAAAAGATGAAATCCTCAGCATTGCAGAAACTGTTCTCAGCGAACAGATCGAAGAACCTGTTGTCATCTTCGACCTGGGTGCAGAATTGGCAAGTCCCGATCTCCTTGGATTTGATCCCGATATTAAAGTTGAGATCCCTGTTCTTGAACTGGCTGTTGCAGCTTTGGAAAATGTTCTGTACAGTTATTTCGAATTCGCAGTGGAATTCCCCGCAGTTCTGAATGACATTCGCGAAGCGGCTCCTGATGCACAGGTTGTTGTGACCGGTCTTATCGATCCCACAGAAGCACTGCAGGCTGTACTTCCCGCTGAACTCAATATCGACCTCAGCGCTGTTGCCGAATACGTAGATGCCGCTGTTGCCGTTCTGAATCAGCACTTCTTCGTATATGCCGCGATCAATACCAACACAACTTATGTGGAAAATATTGATGCTGACAGTATTTATAATGCTCTGGATATTACCAGAGAAGGACTGCTGGGCGATGCAAACCTTGACGGTGTAGTTGATATGTTTGATGCTCAGCTTATTCTTGAATATTATGTTGACTTGATTGATGCTAACGAAATCGCACTTTCTTTGGCTGATGTCAATGCTGATAATATCATTGATATGTTCGATGCACAACTTATTCTTGAATATTATGTTGGTTTGATCACTGTATTCCCTGCTGAGTAAAATTCTTAGATATATCAAAATTATATCAAAAATAAGGAGAATTGATTATGAAAAAACTTTTGAGTATTCTGTTGGTTGTCATGCTGTTTATAAACAGCATGGCAATGACAGTGTTTGCAGCGGGTGTTGGTACCGAGGTAATTGTGTCCAATACTACTGCAGTTAGTGGTGAAGCTGCTGTAAGCATTTCACTGAAAGGTAATTCCGGTTTCACTGCATATGGTTTTTCCATTTCTTATCCGGGCGATTTAAAACTTGTACGTGTTGAAGCAGGTGAATTGTCTGACGATGGAGTGTTCGTAGCCAATACTGAAACCGGTAAAGTTACATATGCTGGTACAGATCTTGTTACTGATGACGGTGTTCTGGTAACAGCTATTTTCGAAGTTGTTGATGGGGCAAGTGGGGAGTTTGACGTTACCGTTGTGATGGATAAGATCGGAACAAAAGACGATACATTCTCTGCTTCCGTAACTTCCGGTTCCGTAACGGTTCCCTGCACACACTCTGCATATGCAGAAGTTGTTGATGCAAAGTATCTGAAGTCTGCTGCAACCTGTATCTCCCCCGCGGTTTACTACAAGGTTTGTGCAAACGAAGATTGTGGTGTTGTATCCTCTGAAACATTTGCATATGGCGACGTAGACCCTACCAACCACGTAGGTGAACTGGAAGTTCGCGGTCATAAGGATGCTACCTCCAAAGAAGACGGCTATACCGGTGATGTATATTGTTCTGATTGCGGTACCATGATTGACGAAGGTCAGGTAATTCCCAAGAACGATAACCAGTTTGATTTCGAACAGTGGTTCATGTGGATCATGATGATGCACAGCCAGAAGTACACCATCACCGCAACTGCCGGTGAAGGCGGTACAATTACACCCGAAGGAAAAACTCAGGTAAAATACAATGGTTCTCTGACTTATACCATTAAGGCGGATGACGGTTACGAAATCGCTTCCGTTATGGTAGATGGCAAGGAAATCGGAGCTGTGGAAGAATACACATTCACCAATGTACGTTCCGATAAGACCATTGATGTAACCTTTAAGAAGAACGCAGCGATTCCCTTCACAGATATCAAACCCACCGACAGCTGCTATGAAGCAGTTGAATACCTGTACAAGAAGGGTATCATGAATGGTATTTCCGATACCAAGTTCGGTCCCGACATGACCATCACCCGTGGTATGTTCGTTACCATTCTCGGCAGACTGCACAATGTAAATACATCTCTCTACACGGACACCAGCTTTAAGGATGTCAAGACCGGTGAATACTATTCTGCTTACGTAGAATGGGCTGCTGAAAACGGTATTGTTCTCGGATACGGCGATGACACATTCGGCGTAGAAGATGAGATCACCATCGAACAGGCTGTAACCATCATTGCCCGCTATACTGAATTTGCAGGATACACTGTAGAAAACGGTGCAGATCTTGATGAATACAAGGATGGCGCTGAAGTTGCTGACTGGGCAGTTGAAGCAATGGAATGGGCGATTGCTGAAAAGATTTATGTTCCCGGCACGGCTATCGATCCTCAGAGCCCCGCATCCCGTGCTCAGGTTGCCATTATGATCTATAATTGTGCTCTGAATGTACTGGGCTGATTACCATTCCTGAACTTATACACTGTGATACTATGAAAAAGTCCATATAGATGGACATACATAAAAGTCCTTCTATGACAGTTTTCATGGAAGGACTTTTATTGCATTTACGCAGAAGCGCGTCAGTAAAACTTGTGTATAAATGATACAAAGGTGAAGCAAAGTGACAAAGAAGTATGAAGATTTAACCGGACAGCGGTTTGGGAAACTTGTTGTAAAGGATTTATTGCCATCTGACGGAAGCGGACACCGGCGTTGGAATTGTCTCTGTGATTGCGGAAATACACACAGCGTCACTACCGGCAATCTGAAGAACGGTCACGTAATAAGCTGCGGCTGTGTTAGATCCCCCGATTTAACAGGTAAAGTTTTCGGTAAACTTACAGTGCTGAGACGGACAGAGGAAAAGCTTAAGCGCGGCAGTATGCTGTTCCCGGTGTGGGAATGCAGATGTGAGTGCGGAGAGATAGTATACCGTATAAGCAGTTCACTCAATGATGAGAAGGAAAGAATGTGCATAAACTGCCTGCGGAACAGCAATGTGAAGACCATGACCCAGTCAGCCGGTTTTGTCGGCGGTACACAGCTATCCAAGATACAGGACATGAAACCGACTGCTGCCAACACCAGCGGCACACGCGGCGTATATTGGCATAAGAAGCAAAACAAGTGGTATGTTCGCTTGAGATTTCAGGGCAAACTTCTGTATTTGGGTACTTACAGTAATTATGACGACGCTGTTAAGGCACGGCAGAATGCAGAAGATGAGATCTACGGTAAATTCCTTGCGGAAATGAATTTGCCTGAGATGGTCGTCCAGAACTGAATATGATGTGAACATATAGTCACTATGTTTTCAGAGCTTGGAATTGCCTGTGATCCATTATTTGTAGAGGCGGCAGATTGCCCCTAAACTGGGCAGAGCGCGATTCTTTGGCTTTTTTATCCCCTGTTTTCTCCCCACTCTCGCCGCACATTTCGCCGCCGAAATTTATCCGAATCATACCTATTTCATTCCACGACTTCCGAATACATTCGAAAGTGAAGAACAAGAAAAAAGCCTCGGGATCACTGAGATCCTGAGGCTTTCCTTGTGTTGTATGGCAAAATAGATACATTGAAGTGCTGTGCGGTCTTTATTGCTCAGAGATGAAAAATTCGTTCTCTCCTTCGTTAAGAGTACGCACATATGATGGGATACGGAAGTCCGCCTTGCAGCCTGCGGGAACGGAAATATTGAATCTCACTTCTCCGCCCGTTCTTTCATAGCTTACCGAAACGGTACCCTTGGGAGTATCCATGCTTCCCGACATTCTGTTAAATTTCGATATAGCTTGGGGGCTTATGACCAGTTCGGAATATCCGCAGGACGCTTCTGTCTGTTTTATGCCTAAGAGATATTCAAAAAAGTACGCTACGGGTGCTCCGAACATCGGGTGGCAGTGAGAGCGGCTTCTGTTACTGTCCCAGTACTCGTGGAAGGTAGTTGCTCCGTTCTGTCTCCAATGCTCGTATCCCTGACTGCCGTTGTTGGTGAGAATGTCTACTGCGAGTTCCGCGTTGCCGTGTTCGAACAGCGTACGCATGAGCACGTCGGTGGCAAAGATACCTGTGTCGAAATACCCAAGCTTCCTATAGTAATTTACCATATTGGCATAGGTAGTCTTATTCCCAAGTCCAAGGTCAACGGCAAAAGAATTAGCACCCTGAGCATTCATAACAAAGTTTCCGTCAAGGGTGTTGAAATAAGCGGCTTGAATAGCGCGCTTGCGTAATTTGATCTTTTCGTCATATTTGGCTATGTCTTCGTCCTTGCCCATTATGATCGCGATCTTCCGCATGGTCTCAAGTGATTTCACCATAAAGTAGGTGTTTACATATGGTGCGGGAATAATGATCTGCTGATTATGAGAGGTGATGTCCTTTTCCGGATAAAGTATATTTGGACCGCACCAATCTCCGAGACACCATTCCCCCTCCTTATCGCTTGTGACGAGTCCGAACTCCGAATGAGCCTCAAGATAGTCGATGTAACGGCACATATTGCCGTAGTATTTTGAAAGTATGTCGATATCTCCATAATGCTTATAAAGCTGATACGGAACTTCAACGATAGCGCATCCCCATCCGCCGGGACCTCCGCCGCTTCTTACATATGGAGCTGTGTACTGGATATGACCGCTGACAGTATCCTGACAGTCAGCGATGTCGTACAACCATTTTTCATAAAATTTCCTGGCGTCAAGCACGGATAACGTGGCGTGGCAGGTGAGCTGACCGTCACCGGTATAACCGCGGCGTTCAAGATGCGGGCAATCCGAAGGATGTCCTGTGTGCATGTTGCAGAGCATGGTGTGTATAAAGGTATTGTACGTCCAGTTCAGCGTTTCGTTATCGCATTCAAAGGTAGACGATGGTGCAATGTCGGCGTGTATCACCTTAACACATTTGGGGACAGCATCCCCAGTCACTTCGAAATATCTGAAGCAGTACCAGGTAAATTCCGGTTGAACAGTGCGTTCGGTACCGTCTGAGAGTACCGAATAATTCTGTCCTTGGATATGTTTGGGGTCAAGATCTCCGTCGGGGAGCAGCTCCTCGGAAAAGCGGACGCTTACCGTTTCGCCGCGCTTTGCTTTCAGCATAAGAACGGGATATCCTGTGGTATTTTCTCCGCAGTCGTAAACTGTGCGGTCTCCACTCTTTCCGACCACCTTTACGGAAAGCTCGCGGATAAGCGCGTCGACGGGACAATCGGTAGAAAAATAATCGGTATCAAGTGCCTCGGTGAGAGAGGCGTTTTCCCAAGCACTGTCATCGAAATCTACGCCGAGGCAGTCATTGGGAAGATCATAGTCGTGGCTCTCGTATTTTACAAACTCATAGTCTGAAACATACCCGTCACCTATGCGGCAGTTTTGATCTGAAACAAAGTGGTGTACACCACCATCGACATCTTCGGCGAAAATGCAGTAAATCGCCTTCGGAAGCCCGAATACACGGGCGCTGTGCGTGTACCATCCGCCGCCGAAGTGAATGGCAATAACATTTTTGCCCGGCGTGACGAATCTGGTTATATCAAAACTCGGGACGTATACTCTGTGTCCTGAGATCACCTCGTCTATCGGGTCGCAGGTAGCCTCAAAATCCGATGAAAGCGGCAAAAATGTATCGGGGTTGATACATCTGCCGTTTATGTAACACTTGAAAAAGCCAAGTCCCAAAACATTAAGCGTCACTTTTTGGATCGAGTTGACATGGAAGCGTCCACGAAGAACGGAAAATGTCTTTGCTGTTCTCTCGGCTTTCCCGACCCATACAGCGTTCTTGAAAAAATAAGATCTTTCCATATATTTATTTCTCCTATTAGGTTTTGTCAAGGGGGCATTTGAAAGCTGTAAGATATTCTTAAAAGAAGCCGGTCATTTAAGTTCAGACCCCACCAATACGGCGTTTTTGGCAATTCGCATCTGCTAAAATGCATTGTGAAAGACGGACAAAAAAGATCGGTAAGTTGAGGGAAGCGATCTGTCAAGATCATAAGCAATCAAGCTTGTGCATTGCAACAATGGAAGCCGATCAATACTTTCCCCTGTTTACGGAGAGAAATATGTAATCTATCGAGATAAAGTCCGCTTTACTGCTTCCGTAAATATCTTCATTTACTTCATTTATGTTCATGTTCGTCCTACGCTTGCAGCGGAACGTAGTAATTGCTTTGTAATTATTGTACTCTTATAGTATAGCATATTTCGTTTGGTCTTTCAATAGCAAAGGATCAATTGTCCGTATTTTTGCTTTCGCTGCATTTCCCGAAATAAAAAGAGGACTACAGAGAACATTTCTACAGTTCTCGAAAAGACACGAGGCGTTTACAGTTATCTTTGAAAATAATGAAAAATAGTGGCAAAAAGCGCAGAAGCGTTGCGGTAATGTCATTAACTTAAGCCGCCAATCGCAAGATTTGCGGCTTTTGCCATGCCGCGGGTTCACAATTCCGTTAACCAAAATTCAGAAAATGTTACTTGCATTTTCAGCTCAAATCGCATATAATAATATCAAGCACAGCAGATAAACTGATTTTTGAGAGACAGACTAGACAAGAGAGATTTTCGAGAATAGAGAGACTCCCCCATTATTTGAGACAGATTTAATTCCATTTTACAGATATATATTTTGAGAGACTGACACAGACATAACAGATCAGAGAGATTTAGAGAGAAAAGCGAGACTGGAGAGACAATTACCCGCGATATTCGGGTTTTGTTTCTCTTTTTGTTTTATCTGCGGTGCTAATCTGTAAAATGGGGTTAGTCAAATGAAAGAAGAAAATACCTATGAGTACAAGGTAAATCTGAAAATGGCGATTGAGCTTTGCAAGCAGTTTTACCGTGATGATAACGCGGACGGCGAACTGCTGATGCACGATATCGCCACATACCTTGGACCGATTCGCCCGAATCGAAGTGACAAGCGGAATCTGCGTACGAAATCATTTGCGGGATTCGTCTACCGCGTACCGTCGTAAAAAAGACACAGGCGCGGGTTTGCCATTGAAGCAAACCCGCGCTTGTGGTATATAGGCGTAATTTTCAACTAGTCGGGCGGACGTAGCAAAAATTTTGCATAAATATCATGCCAACGCCAAAATGAACGGTAGAACACGCCTTTGGGATTCTCAACTAGTCGGCTTGATGTAGTAAGTTATTTTTTTCGCGGATGGTTTCCAAAAATCATCCTGTCAAATTTGTGTTGACTTAAGCGGCTATCCGATCAAAAAGACACGATACGAAAAATCTCGGCAGATAGATACTTGTAAACTGTATGAGTGCAGATATTTCACTAGTCGGCATAATGTGGAAAAAATAAGCCGATTTTTCAGCGAGTGTGTAAACGGCGGTTATTTCACATTAATGTGTAGAATTACAACTAGTCAACGTAATGTGTAAGATAAATGGGCGGTTTCCGATTAACATGGAAATAGTGTTAGAAACGGCTTGAGATGATGTGCGTTAACTTAAGAGAGTTTCGGACGATTATCTGCGTTTTTTGCGAAAAAATCACGGTATCGATTCGATTTCCCGCAAAATCAGATGGGATATTTGTTTGAGATGCTACATATATTTTCTGAAAAAAGCACGTTTTCAGCCGTAAAAACCGCGAAAAAATGGCGCACCTAAAATTTTTCGGACTAAAACCCACAAAAAAATATTAAATACTTCTTGCCGTATACCCAACTTTTTTCGTTAACTTAAGACCGTTCTGCAAAGTGATAAAAAAGACCCCTTGCCGTTTTTATACTGGCAAGTTAAAATTCAGTATAAAGGCATAATTTTTTCTGAAACGGCTTAAAATCGGGTCAAAAACAGGCTTTTCAGAAAAAAGATCATGGCAGATCTGGAAATTCTGATGGCAACAAAAAAGAAACAGAAAATTTCATAACGATGTCGCTTAAATTTCTACTAGTATGCGGAACGATGGAAAAACAGGGTGGTATTTTCGGTCAAATAGGAGAGACGGATAATTTCAACTAGTCTGTGAGATGTAGGAGAAATATAGGCATTTTTCAACTTTATCAAACTGGAAATTCGCATGGTTGGGTGTTTTGTGCGGTGTTAACTTTAGAAATTCGACCAGATACGCCAAACTACTTGAAAAATATTCATTATGTGGTATAATGTATATGCGACACAAGTTAATATTTTTGACCTATCAATGGGAAAATACCTTGGCAAAAGGTGTTTTCTCTCTTTGCTCATACCCATAGATAGGCAGAGCTTGTGTCGCAACAATGAGGGGACTCACTTTTTCGGTGCGTTCCTTCGGGAGCGCACTTTTTTGATAGCGAGTCAGATATCTGAATTAAGTCCTCCTCCAGTAAGAGCATGGTAACACATAACCATTCGTTTGACTTTGTGATTCGCGAAATTTACAAAGAGTATTATGAAAATAATCATTTAAGGAGTATTTCGATATGGCAAAATGTGATGTGTGTGGAAAAAACTCATTACTTCCCGAAAAGTTTGGAGCGGTAAATGTATGTAAGGTTTGTTTTATGAAAGCAAATGGTCTCTTGTGGAAGCATCAGTATGAGAGATATGAAGAAGCAGAAAAACAGCGTTGTAATGCGTTAGAAACTGTTCACAAGCACAATTTCCCACAACCTGTTATTGCCGCCATCAACGAGTTTTTCACGAATCAGATGAATGGTATGCTTCGTTGCGATTGTTGTGGGCAGCCTGTACAACACTTGCAAAAATTAGGTAACGTAAACATCTGCAAACAATGTTTCGGAAAAATAAATACATCTGCTTGGAAAGAAACCGAGTACGAGGATAATAACGGAGTAGAAAAGAACAGAGAAAAAATACTGAAAATCGCTATAAAAAATGGATTTCCCCCTATCGTTGTCGAAGCGATCAATGGTTATTTCGATAGTAAACTGGAAAAAGGACTTATTCGTATGTTAGATAGTCACAGAGGACAAAAGCTAAAAATATACGAAACATACTGTGTTTTGACAACGACTGACAATTTCGATATTGAAGAAAGTTCAAAAGGATATGGGAAAGCCTTGAAAAAAAGCCAGCCTAAAGAAAGTCTCATATCTAATAGCACTGCTAAATCATTAGCACGCAGTGTCTTAACTGGTGGAATTGTGAAAGCGGGTATCAATTTAGCAACATCAGCAGCAATCAATGTTGCAGCCGACGCTATAGCACCCGAAAAGGCAATCTTTAAGGTTGTAAAAGGCAAGTACAAAATTGATTATCAAGAATATGATAGCGTTGATTATCAAAAGGCGGGCGATGGAGAAAATGATGTTGGGTATATTCGTTTCAGAAATAGTAATTTTGGAGGAAACCCCGCTGAAGATATTGTGTTTATTTTCGAAAATAATACAGACAAACAAAAAGCATTTTCGGAAATCCAACAATGCATGAATGCTGTGAAAGAAAATAAAAAAGAAATATCTAAACGGTCGCAAATTACAGCACAATCATCTTCAACATCTGTTGCAGATGAAATATTGAAATTTAAGAATCTTCTTGATATGGGAGCAATTACACAGGAAGAATTTGACGCTAAAAAGAAAGAACTACTTTGACGAGAGTACATAAGGAATGACTATGAAAAGTTCAGATAATCCCAAAGATAAAGTAACTTTACGAAAAAGTTATAAGCGAGTTTACAAAAAATGTATTGTTAAGGCACAAAAAATAATGCCTGACAAAACGAAGAAAACCCGAGAAAATCTCGGGTTTTCGGTGCGATATCTTTTTTGGTCGCACTAATTGGTTGCGGGGGCCGGATTTGAACCTGACGACCTCCGGGTTATGAGCCCGACGAGCTACCAGACTGCTCTACCCCGCGATATTGTATTACAGCACCGTCATCCAAAAAGATGCCGGAAACCGGGCTTGAACCGGTACGTAACTTTCGTTACACGGGATTTTAAGTCCCGGGCGTCTGCCAATTCCGCCATTCCGGCATTTTGGCTCGGACGACAATTTGTCTTGCCCTTGCTGTTACAATAGTATAACATATTTTCGGGGGAATGTCAATAGTTTTTTGTGATTTTCTTGTTTTTTTGTGCCTTAAAAATCGACAGCAATTGCCGGACAGGGAAAAATACCTTCAGTTCGGCTTCCGGCAGGTGAAATACCAGCGCAGTGCATCTTTGGCAGGTTCCGTAAAATCAAAGGAATCCGTTACACAAACCACTTCCAGACCGGCTTCGCGTATGCATTTTTCCAATGTGCGTCTGCTGTAACTCCGTTCCCGCTGAACACCGTCCGTGCGCTTGTACAGGCCGTTTTTCTGTTCCTCAAATACGGTCAGATAGAAATCACATATGTTTCCCCTGGCGGACAACCGGTTCGACCAGCAGCAAACCGCACCGTCCTGCTCCAGAAGATAGTCATTGTCGGCATATTGAGTCTTGAATTTGTGTGGGGTGTTTACGTCAAAGCAGAACAGCCCACCCGGATTGAGATACCGTGCTACTGTGGTGAAACAATCCGCCAGCATATCCGTGTCCGTCAGATGGTTGATTCCATCCAGAGCACATACCGCGCCATCCACTGTACCGTATAATTCAAAATCCGTCATATCCGCCTGCAGGAACAAAACGGACAGATCTGCTCCGCGGGTCCGTTCCGCCGCAACGGAGAGCATATCTTCGGAAATATCCAGCGCAGTCATGTCATAACCTGCTTCTGCCAGCGCCAGTGTCATACTTCCCGTGCCGCATCCGATATCCAGCAGCAAAGAAGGCGCGTGGGGAAGGGAAGCGTATCTGCGGAAGTTTTCCGTGATGAATTCTGCCCATGCGGTATAATCCACGTCACGGTTCAGACGGTCGTAAACCGGCGCCAGTGCTTCGTAACCGCCGTTCATGCTTCTTCCTCCTCTTCAGGGAGAATATTCTTTTCGTCGAGCCGCTTGAGAACGGTGCTGTATCCGTCCTGACCGTATTTCAGACAACGGTTGATACGGCTGATGGTGGCGGTACTCAGACCGGTGGCTTCGGTGATTTCCGTATATACTTTATTATCTGCAAGCATCCGTGCGCCCCACATACGCTTGGACATTTCGTCCAGTTCCTTGATGGTACACAGATCTTCAAAGAAATTGTAGCATTCGTCTACTGTCTGCAAGCTGAGGATAGCTTCAAATAAATAATTCTTTTTCGCATCTTTCTTAGGACGTCCCATAATCTCTCCTCTGTTTCGGGGATACTTTGCCTATATTATACACGGATTCTTTCACAAAGTAAAGCGGTAAATTGTAAAATTGTGAAATATCTTTTTGTAAAGATCCGCAGCGGGACTCAGCAGTGCCAGAGACAGAAAGATGTGCTTTTCCTGTGGAAGTTATTATCACTGAACCAGTGCAGTAATGCCCGCGCGTTCAGCCTGGGTTGCGATTTTACCGGTAAGACCTTCGATACGTACGGTTTTTCCGCTTTCCTTCAGGGAAGTGATCGCTGTACAGAGTTCACCGGCAACGGAATCTTCAAACACCGCCAGACCGGCGAAATCCAGGATAACTTCATCGGCAGCGGCAGTGTTTTCGGCAATGGCTTCCAGCAGTTTTTCCTGGGAACCGAAGAACAGCACGCCGGACAGATGCAGTACCGCCGTATTGCCCTTTTTGTCCGCGCTGACGGTCAGATCGCTCTGGACTGCATACAATACCATGGAAACCACAACACCGGCTACAATCGCCACTGTGAGGTCGGAGAAAAGGGTTACGACCATGGTTACCAGATACTGAATAATCGGAAATTTCAGCTTGTTTCTGAAGATATACTTGATAAAGTGCCATTCGTTCATGCGCCATGCCGTTACCATCAGAACACCTGCCAGTGCGGACAGAGGGATCTGGGACATGAAGGGAGAGAGCAAGAACATGGAAGCCAGCAGAATCAGGGAATGCACAATACCGGTAATACGGGTGCGCTGACCGGATTTGATGGCTACGCTGGTACGGGCAATAGCGGCTGTGGCAGGAATACCGCCGAAAAAGGGCAGGAGAATGTTGCCCACACCCTGGGCGATCAGCTCCTGATCGGCATCCAGCTTTTCATCCTTCATCTTGCCGGCAGAAGCACCGCAGAGAAGGCTTTCGATCATACCGAGAGCAGCAATGCTGATGGCAGGGGTAATCAAAGCGCCGAGGTCCTTGAAGGGAATGGAATCCAGACGGAGACGATCGGGGGAAAGTATGGTGCGGGGGATCTCACCCACTGCAGCCACACCTTCGGGCTTGAGGATCATATTGAGGATCAGGCATACAATAATGGCGATCAGGGAACCGGGCACCTTGGCGTTCCATTTCTTGGGCCAGAAAATCATAGTGGCGATGGCAAGCACGCCGAAAAGTACGGTAAAGAGATGGGGTTTGAAGCCGAGTTCGCCGTAGCTAAGGAACTTTTCCGCAACACCGGTACCGGCGGAGGTTGTGCCGAAGAAATTATCGACCTGTCCCAGCGCGATAACCAGAGCAATACCGGAGGTGAAACCTGTGATAACGGGAGAGGGAATATATGCCACCAGACGACCCAGACGGAATACCGCTGCAAGAATCAGCAGAATACCGGAAATCAGACCGGCGGTGAGCATACCGTTCATACCGTAAACGGAAGCGAGGGAAACAAGAATGGCAGCCATTGCGCCGGTAGGTCCGGAGATCTGGTAGGAAGCACCGGAGAGCAGACCGATCACAATACCGGCAAGGATAGCGGTGATCATACCGGAAGCAGCTGTAGCGCCGGAGCTGACACCGAAAGCAAGAGCCAGGGGAAGGGCAACCGCAGAAACGGTAATACCTGCCATAACGTCCCCGGCAAAAGCAGAAGGGGAATACGCTGTGAATTCTTTTTTCAGACGATTGAAGTACTGCATAACAAACTCTTTTCACAATAAAGATTTGTGCGATAAAATGTCGTACTTTGACATTTTATCACTTTACGTGAAATTTTTCAAGATGGAATTGGAATAAAAGATAGGATGGTTTGACCTGTAGTTTTGGGCATATTTCAAGGAGGCAGGATCGGATATACAAAAAAGAAGGGAGAGACGGTGAAGTCTCTCCCTTTATGCTGCAATAGTTTAGTTGAAAACAACCTTTTCGTAAGCTGTACTGCCGGATACAAGCTGAATATTGTACGAACCGCCCAGGAGATCGAGCATTTCGTCAATATTGTACTTGAAAGTATGGGTATAAGACTGACCTGCTTCAACCGGGATTTCGATCCTGGAATCACCGACAGAGTAGGAAATATAGACAGTGCCGGATACTTGGGGTATAAATGTAATATAAGTTTTACCTTCGGTATCCAGACCGTTGCTGCAGGACAGGAAACCGGAACCGCTGGCTGTAGTACCGCCGTCGCCGCTGCCATCGCTGCCGCCATCGCTTACCGTATCACTCAGGTCAATAACGAGGAAATCGTAGTGCGCCAGTTTCAGTACGATGTAATTGTAATCCTCATCGACGGGAATGGCTGCCATATCATTTCTGGAAACGGAGCGCTGCTTTGCGTCACGGTAGAATTCCGACTCACTGACTGTTTTGTAGTTCTGGAAATGATAATACAGAGTACCGGAGAAGTTTGCAAAAACTCTTACGGTATCAGAAGTTACCGCAACGATTTCAAGACCATACACGCCGCCGTCGTCCGTCTGGATCCTTTCAAGTTTTAAGTAAACGGGAGTGTGTGCAACGCCCTTGTCGTTTACGAAACGCATAACGATGCCGTCATAGAGTGTAAGGTCAATGGCACTGAAATCGATGGAGTTTGCCGCACTGCCTACAGAGACGGTATCTCTGTAACCGGAAGGTGCGTGACTGTACATATAATCGAAGTCCTGGGTATAATCGACATTGGCTGTGGATCTTCTTGCATAGTAGTACTCCACAGTACCGGATTCAACGGTACGGAAACGAATCGTATCGCTGGTCGAGGACAGGGTAGGCTGTTCAGCAAATCCGGTGCTGGCGCTTACCTTGAGTTCCAGAACAACGGGCATATAGTCGGTTCCGTCCGTACCGCGCAGTCTGAGAACGATATAGGGATAGGAGGCAGCGTACTGAGAAGGATAGGTGAAGCTGTTCAGACCGGAAACGTATGCTTTTTCACTGCCGCGGTATGCGGAAGCACATGCTTCATAAGATCTGGTAAAGTCCGCAACAGTGGAAGGAGCAGAGGAAGTTTTGGACAGATACCAATAAAGTGTACCGTTTACGACAGGTCTGTAGGAGATCTTGGAATTGTCAGTAAGATACGGGTCAACAGTAAAGCCGGATGTGGATTCAATATGAAGGACAAAGGGCTTGGTGTAGTTTCCGTTGGCATCCTTGATGGAGAAAATGATGTACGGATATTTTGCCAGGACGCTTTCATCGTATTGAATGGATTTTTTAACACCCTTGGTAACGGAAAGACTGCCGCGATTGTAATCGCTGCGCCATTCGGTATTGTAATTGGCTGTGGAAGGTGCCTTGCCGTTTGCGGAATAGTAGTAGTAAAGAGTACCGGTTATTTTGGTGGTGAAGGAAACGGAACCCAGAGTGGATACTTTCGGTTCTTCGTCGAAACCGTTGTCACCGGCAGCCACGACTACGGGGGTGTAGTAAGCATTGTTGTTCTTCTGCAGCATGATCACTACATAAGGATAATTATCAAGGTAACGGGAATCGAGATTGATCCTGCTGCTGGAACCACCTGCAACATACATACTGTCTTTGGCTTTGGTGTTCTTGTAACCGTCCAAGAACTGGGCAGTGGTTACCTTATCCCCGTTTGCGGAATAGTAATAGTATACAGTACCGGAAGATTCGGGGGTGAAAGTAATGGTCGTATCATCGGTAAGCTCGGGATCTACACGGAAGCCGGTGCCGGAGGATACTTCATTGGGAATGATAATGGGCGTATGGTTCTTTTCTTTGGTAGCCAGCTGAATTACAAGGTAATCGTAGTTTTGGACATTGTGGGTGAACCCGGTGGATTCACAGTAAATCTTATTGGCGGTTACGGAGAAGGAATCCTTGCGGTTGGCATTCAGATACATCGTATCAAATTCCAGGGCAGAGGGGGCTGCATCATCGTCTGTGTAGTAGTAATAGATCTGACCGTTTACTGCGGGAGAGATATTCAGGTAGGTATAGCTGTCTTCTTCGGTCAGGAAGGGCAGGAATACGAATGCCGCCAGAGCGTCGGAGGACCCCTGGTATACAGAGCCGTCCAGACTTGCTGTCAGACCATCGCCGATATGGTAGGTATCGGGCATAATGGAGGATACCATACCGCTTGCTTCTACGTTGAGAGTACCGATCTTACCGGAACCGGTAACGGTTACATTTTTGGCGTTTACATTCAGATTGTTTACCTTAGTACCGTTGGAGATCGCAACCTTGGCAGTGGTGTTCAGCGTCAGGTTTTCCACAGTTGCGCCGCCGGACAGGGTGATCAGAATATCGGAAGCATCGGAATCCACGATCAGATTCTTTACGCTCTTGCCGTTGATGATTATATTGCTCTGACCGCGGACATACATGGTGTCGGTAACGGTGGTGTTGTCCAGGGTCACGGAATAACCGGATACACCTTCGGAAACGATCACACGTCCCTTGAGGGTCAGATCACTCAGAACCACGCCGCCTCTGGTGATAACAGCATTGGTATCTGCCGCGCCGCTGTCCTTGGTGCTTACGCTGGTGTTGTAGATAGCACCGGCAGCACGGTACAGAATGGTCAGCGCTTCGGCACGGGTCAGGGTGTTCATGGGCTTGAAGTAGGTTTTGCCGTTTTCCTTATAACCGTCAACAAGACCGGCTTTGGCAGCCGCCATAACAGGATCTCTATAGTAGCTGGTGATGGAATTATAGTCGGCAAAGGTGCTTGCGGGGGATTTTTCGGCTTCGGTCAGGTCAAGATAGCGGACCAGAAGCGTGATTGCTTCTTCACGGGTCAGCTTTCCGTCGGGGGTTGCATAGTTACCGTAGTTCAATATGTAACCCTGGGCGATTGCCTTGGCGAAATAGGGGTAATGCCAGTCGGTGGACTTTACGTCAGAGTAAGAAACCTCAGCGGTATCTACCAGACCGAAAGTTTCGTCCAGCATTTTGATGAATTCTGCTCTGGTAACCTTGTCTTCCGGCTTGAATACGGAAGTACCGTTGGACAACTTATAGCCGTTGAGCACATTTTTTTCTACGAGATAGGGGATGTAGCCGCGGGTCCAAGCCCAGTGATCGGATACATCGGTGAAAGCAGGGGCTGCAAAAATGCCGGATGCTGCGGAAAGAATCATGATACCCGCCAGAAGTGCGGATACAAAAGATTTCCACTTTTTCATAAAAAACCTCCAAAATTTTATTTTTGCGGATGGGATAACCAAATAAAGGTTACACACAGTATGATCACATTGTGAGCATATATCGGAAAACGGGAAACATATTCTTTATAATTATTTTGCCGCCTTACCGAATTCTGACTATAAGACGAGAAAATTTCCAAAAAGTTCCGGGATTGCTGTGAATTTCTTCTGGAAAAGATTTCCTATTCACACAGACCGCGGGCAATCTCCGAAGGGGTGATTCCCAGAATCCGTCCGGCAAGGGGCGCGAGGGCATCGGTGAGGGCCTTTTCTTCCAGTTCCGTGTCTGTGAGCAGGGTGCAGATTTCCGCCGCGTCCACACTGCCGAAGAAATCTCCCGTAATATGAGCGGACAGGATTCTGTTCTGCCTGGTTTCCAGAGAAAACTCCATGGTGCCGCCGGGCAGATGCAGTATTTTTTCGATGGAAAAATGCGGCTGTGCCTGCCATACGTTGTGGATAAAGTGCTCCTTTGCGATTTCCCTGACGCGGGTCAGATCGGCATCGGACAGCACCAGACGGGGACAGTCGCCGGCAAGTTCATCCGCAAGCCGGGCTTTGAATTCTTCCCTGGTCATATCCGTACCTGCCGGAAGGTGTTCCCGGATGTTGGTCACCCGTTCTCTCACGGACCGGATGCTTTTGGATGTGATCTTGTACGGCTTCGGGGTTGTTGACCGGACCACTTCACCGATATCCACATCAAACATCAGCGTACCATGGTGTACCGTAACACCGCCTGTTTTGTACTGGGCATTGCCGGATACCTTTTTGCCGTCCACGAGAATATCGTTCCGACCGCTGGCAGATGCGGGGACACCCATTTTGTTTAAGGCATCAATCACCGGCGTAATGAAGGAGAGAAAATCAATTTCCGGTTTGTTTTCCGGGACGATGTAGGTGAACATAAGTCCGCCCTCATCGTTGTAGATGGTACCGCCGCCGGACATACGTCTTGCAATGCAGATACCTTTTTCTTCCGTATACTGCCGGTCCAGTTCTTCCAGTGCGTTCTGGAATTTACCGATGACAACGGTGGGGGATGTGCGCCAGAGAAAAACAACGGTGTCATTTATGATTTTTTCCGTAGCGAGATAATACTCCAAAGCCAGATTGAAATGGGCGCTCAGGGAATCGGAATCAATATAGATCATATTCTCTCCTTAGTCCGGATTTCTTTCAGCCAAGAGATTGTGGTATTTCTGATAAAAACTCTCGAAATAACCGCCGTCCAGTGCGTCACGGATCTTCTGCATCAGATCGTTGTAGAAATACAGATTGTGCAGTACCGCCAGACGCATACCGAGGATTTCCTTCGCCTTGATCAGATGGCGGATGTAGGAACGGCTGTGCAGACGGCAGGCAGGGCATCCGCAGTTTTCGTCAATGGGACGGGGATCTTCCGCGTACTTTTCATTCAGCAGATTCATTTTGCCGCGCCAGGAGAATACATTGCCGTGACGGGCATTACGGGAAGGCATTACGCAGTCGAAGAAGTCCACGCCGCGGTGTACGGCTTCCAGAATATTCTGGGGAGTACCGACGCCCATGAGATAACGTGGCTTGTCCGTGGGCATATACGGTTCAACCGCTTCGATGATACGGTACATTTCCTCTGCTTCTTCACCCACCGCCAGACCGCCGATGGCATATCCGTCCAGATCCAGTTCGCGGATCTGTTCCATGTGGCGGATACGCAGATCTTCGTAGGTACTGCCCTGGTTGATGCCGAACAGCATCTGATTGGGGTTGACTGTGGTTTCCAGCTGATTCAGACGGCGCATTTCTTCTTTACAGCGGAGAAGCCAGCGTACCGTTCTGTCACAGGACTGCTTGGTATAATTGTATTCCGCCGGGTTCTCGATACATTCGTCAAAAGCCATGGCAATGGTGGAACCCAGATGGGACTGGATCCGCATACTTTCTTCCGGGCCCATGAATATCCGCTTTCCGTCGATATGGGAAGCAAAATATACGCCTTCTTCTTTGATTTTACGAAGGCTTGCCAGAGAAAATACCTGGAATCCGCCGCTGTCCGTCAGTGTGGGACCGTCCCAGCCGGTGAATTTCTGCAGACCGCCCATTCTGTGTACCAGATCGTCACCGGGACGGATGTGAAGATGATAGGTATTGGACAGCATCACCTGACAATGTACATCCCGCAGGTCTTCCGCAGCAATACCGCCTTTGATGGCGCCGAAGGTAGCTACGTTCATGAAAACCGGGGTTTCAATGGTGCCGTGGGGCGTAACCAGTCTGCCGCGTCTTGCTTTGGACTGTTCTTCTTTTTTGATCAATATAAACATATATCCAGTATATCCTTTCCGAAGACCGCTTACACAAGCCGTGCAAACTGCCGTTCAATGGAAGATTTTTTGATTTCGAAAGCAACCGGACGGCCGTGGGGACAGGTACGGATTACCGAAGCACCCTCTTTTTCCGGTTTGATCAGCAGACGGTCACAGATCCAGCGCAGATGTGCCATATCGTACAGTCGTCCGCCTTTGATTGCCGCTTTACAAGCCGCCTGCCACAGACGGGATTCAAAATACACAGCGGAAGCGGCTTCCACAGTGCCTGTTGCGTCGGCAAGTTTGCTTACCAATGTGGAGAACAGCGCACCGGCTTCCGCCTGATTCAGAATATCCGGGATCTGGTGAAGGGAAACGGTAACATTGGCTACCGAGGTTTCCTTCATGGTGAACACATATCCCAGAGCTTCCAGACTTTCCTTGTATTCTTCCGCCATATCCGCTTCACTCCGGAGAAACGACAGTTCGTAGGGGATCAGAAGCAGCTGACCGGTGTGTTCTCTCTCCCGCATCTTCCTGCAGAGGGAATCAAAGAGAATCCGTTCATGGGCGGCGTGCTTGTCGATCATCAGGAGACGGTCTTCAAGCTGAACGATGATGTAGGTGTTGTACGCTTCCCCGAGAATGATGTATTCCGGCGCATTGTACGGCTCAGGTTCCGGGAGGGTTTCCGCGGGATCCGCTGTCACAGATACAGGCACTTCCGACTGTGCATCGGGGATGGGCTGTACCGGAGGGACCACGGGGATGGTTTCCTGACTGATTTCCGGCACAGGGATATTTTCCGGAACTTCGGGAATGGGAATATCCATGGGCGGTTCCGGGGGCACCATCGTTTCAATGGGCGGTGCTTCTTCCGGCGGTGCTTCTGTGATGGTTTCCGGCGGCACGGGAAGTGGTTCCTGTTCATTGGAAAAAGGAACGGATGCGGTACCGCGGAACATCTGCTTCAGCTCGGCAGGAGACAGTTTGGAAGTGCGTGCAGGGGATTTTTCCTGAGCAGAGGACGTTTGTTTGCCGACGGCAGGATCTGCAGCAGCGGTTTCGAACAGGGAGATTTGCTTTCCCTTCGGCTGGGGTGTGTCCACAGGAACGAAGGCGTTCATAAACTTTTTGGCATCTTCTCCGACGGTCCAGAAGTCACTTTTTGCCGTTTTCGGGGCGGCAGCAGGCTTTTCTGAGGGGGTAACCCGCAGTTCAGGTCGGGTAGCGGCGGCTTCGAGGGCACTGCATACACCGTAATAGACCGTATCGAAAACCACTTTTTCGTTGGTGAATTTTACTTCCAGCTTGGCAGGATGGACATTCACATCCACAGCCCCCGGTGCGATTTTGATATCCAGCACACAGAAGGGGAATTTATCGTGGGGAATTTTGGAAGCATACGCCTGTTCCACCGCCGCAGCAGCTGTCTTGGATTTCACATATCTGCCGTTGATGAAGAAATTCTCCATATTCCGGTTGGGGCGGAACATATCCGGTTCGGATACAAATCCCGTTACCCGGATACTGCCGGTTTCGTTGGCATAATCCACGAGCAGTGAGCGTTTGCTGTATTCTCTGCCGAACAGTACATAGATAACGCCGGACAGATCTCCGTCCCCGGCAGTGCGGAATTTCAGTTCTCCGTCACTGATGAACCGGAGGGAGATTTCCGGATGGGATAAGGCGATCTTTTCCGCAACGGTTCCGCAGGCAATGGCTTCCGTTGTGTCTTTTTTCAGAAATTTCCGTCTTGCGGGGACATTGTAGAACAGATCCTCCGCAATGATGGTGGTGCCGGGGGAACAGCCGGTTTCTGTCAGGGAGACGATCTCCCCGCCGCTGCATTCCAGGCAGGCACCCATGGGATCGTCGGCTGTTTTGGACAAGATCCGCAGACGGGAAACAGAGGCGATTGCCGCCAGTGCTTCACCGCGGAAACCCAGTGTACCGATGCTGTTTAAGTCTTCAGCGGTACGGATCTTGCTGGTGGCGTGTCTCTGGATGGCAACGGGCATATCCGCCGCTGTCATGCCGCATCCGTTGTCGGTAACACGCATGAACTTGACTCCGCCGTTCTGGATCTCGATGGTCACGGTGGTTGCGCCGGCGTCGATGGCGTTTTCCGCCAGTTCCTTGATCACGGAGGAAGGACGGTCCACCACTTCTCCGGCAGCGATCAGATTGGCTATTTCAAAGGGCAGTACTTCAATTTTCGGCATACTACACGCCTCCTTTCCGCGGGTGTATCGGCATTACAGCATTTTTTTCCATTCGTACAGAATGTTGAGTGCTTCAATGGGCGTCAGTGTATTTACATCCAGCCGGGTCAGTTTATCCTTGATGCTGTCGGCAGCCATATCCATAAAGGTAAGATTGTCGTCCACGGCTTTCTGCACCGGTGCAGTGTTTGCACCCTTGCCGTTCTTTTCCAGATCCTTCAGAATTTCCTTGGCACGTCTGGTCACTTCGGCAGGTACACCGGCGAGTTTGGCAACTTCGATACCATAGCTGTCATCGGTGGGACCCTTGACGATTTTCCGTAAGAAGGTGATATCGTCCCCCCGCTTTTTCGCCGCTACATGATAATTGACAACACCGGGCAGTTCATTTTCCATGGCGGTCAGCTCATGATAATGGGTGGCGAACATGGTTTTTGCGCCGATCTTCCGGCTTACGGTGTATTCCGCAACCGCACGGGCAATGCTCATACCGTCGTAGGTGCTGGTACCTCTGCCGATTTCATCGTAAATGATGAAACTGCGGCGGGTGGCGTTGTTCAGAATGTAGGCAACCTCTTTCATTTCCAGCATAAAGGTGGACTGACCGGATGCTAAGTCGTCGGATGCGCCCACACGGGTGAACAGTCTGTCCACGATACCGATATGGGCATAGGACGCCGGTACAAAGGAACCGATCTGCGCCATAAGCACGATAAGGGCAGTCTGACGCATATAGGTGGATTTCCCCGCCATATTGGGACCGGTGATCATCATCAGCGCGTTTTCTCCGGTATCCAGACAGGTATCGTTGGGAACAAAATAGGAGTCTTTTACGAATTGTTCCACCACGGGGTGACGACCTTCCGTGATGCGGATTTCATCACTGTAGTCCACATCCGGACAGACGTAGTTGTATAGGGAAGCCGCTTCCGCGAGAGAAACATATACGTCCAGTCTGGCAAGGGCGGCGGCAGTTTTCCGGATGCGCGCCGATTCCTTTGCCACAGTATCGCGGATGCCGGCAAAAATTTCGTATTCCAGATTCCAGACTTTATCCTCCGCACCGAGAATGGTGGCTTCCATGTCTTTCAGGTCGTCGGTGATGTACCGTTCCTTGTCGGATAAGGTCTGTTTGCGTATGTAGTTTTCGGGAACCGCATCGGCTGCACTGCGCGGCACTTCGATATAATAACCGAATACACGGTTATAGCCGATCTTCAGCGTTTTTACGCCGATCTTTTCTTTTTCGGCAGCTTCGGTTTCCTTGATCCAGTCCTTGCCGTTTGTCATGATATACCGCAGCTTGTCCACATCTTCGTTGTAGCCATCTTTGATCAGACCGCCTTCTCTTACGATGAAAGGAGGATTTTCCACGATGGCGTTGTCAATGAGGGCGAAGATGTCCGTCAGCTCATCCAGATCCTTATAAATGGAGTTCAGCTGATCGGTGGGGGAGTTTTCCAGCAGACGGCGCAGTCCCGGCAGGATCTGCAGAGTCTGGGCGATGGAACGCAGATCTCTCGCGCCGGCAGTGCCGTAAATCACACGTGTGATCAGCCGTTCCACATCCAGTACGGATTTCATCATTTCCCGGATCTCTTCACGCAGCATGAAATTGCTGTTCAGCACATCCACTGCCTGCTGCCGTTCCACAATCTGGGCAGCATCCGTCAGAGGATGTTCGATCCAGTTTCTGAGCATTCGCGCGCCCATAGCGGATTCGGTTTTGTCCAGAACCCACAGCAGGGACCCGCGTTTCTTTTTCGACAGCATGGTTTGGGTAAGCTCCAGATTTCTCCGGGTCGCATAGTCCATTTCCAGGTACTGGTTTGTGTCGTAGATATTCAAATTTTTGATGTAGGAAATATCCTGCATCTGGGTTTCGGCGATATACCACAGTGCCGCACCGACTGCCGTTTTTGCACTGCGGGGCTTGCCGTCGGTCACATCCGTGCCGAACTGGGTATCGGTACGCTTCAGGGCATCTTCTTCTTCGAAATATTTGGAAACACCTTCGGCGAGGGATGTACCGCTTCTCTGGGCAAGGGCGGCGGATACCTTGGGCAGGATCTTCAGGGGAACATTGGTGAGAATTTCGCTGGGGGCATAGGTGGTGATTTCGCTGAGAATTTCTTCTTCGGGATCATTGCCCTGGAGGGAGATGGCGGTGGCGCAGATATAGGCTGTGGAAATATCCGCGAAACACAGACCCACAGTATCCCTGTCATAGTACAGCGTACAGAGATAGTTGTTGTTTTCATCCGTCAGCATTTCCGATTCCGTGACTGTACCGGGGGTGATGATCCGCACAACTTCCCGTTTGACCAGATTTTTCGTGCTCTTGGGGTCTTCCGTCTGTTCGCAGATGGCGACCTTGTATCCCTTTTCAATCAGCTGGGCAATGTACTTGTCACTGGAATGATACGGTACGCCGCACATGGGTGCTCTTTCTTCTTCGCCGCAGTCCCGGCCTGTCAGGGTGAGTTCCAGTTCCGCGGAAACAAGCTGAGCATCCTCGAAAAACATTTCGTAAAAATCGCCCAGGCGATAAAACAAAATATACCCCGGATATTGATCTTTGATTTCAAAATACTGCAGCATCATGGGGGTCATTGCGGTATACCTCGTTTCTTTCAGTAGTGCAGATCTTTCGGATAAAATAACGATTCGTTATAAAACAACAGAACCTTTAAAAAGAGGGGCACCGGGGGAAACTTGTCAAAAGCCTCCCCCGGCCGGGATTTCTTTAGTGCTGACAACTGCCGCCGCAGCTGGAACAATCGTGGCTGCAGGGACGGCTGCCGGTGATTACAAACTGCAGTTCGGCGTACACTTCATTGGTAAGTGCATCGAAAGCATTCTTTGCATCAACGTATGCGGTGTACACGGGATGGTTGGTGATCTCGTCGTACAGCTGATCAATGCGGTTCTGGATGGTGTCGCGCAGTTCTTCGCCGTTTTCGTCACCTTCCTGGGTCTTGGCGAATGCATCGGAGAGCAGATTCTGCTGGGTGTTGTATTCGGCGATCATGCCGTTGAGTTCTTCACAGCGTTCATATTCCGCGATGGCTGCCTGGATAGCGGCATGACGGGGATCGGCTTTGATGAGAGTGCCGAGAGCTGCGATGGTATCTTTCATTTCCTGGGTAAGAATTTCTTCCATTTTGGTTACCTGCCTTTTATTTTAACTGAATTTTTAACGTATTTCTTTTGCTTCCATGGAGAAAGTCGAGGAAGCGGTGATCTCAACCTCTGTAAATCCACCGATCCTGTCCTTGCTGCCGACGAAATGTACCGGGCGGACCATATCTCCTCTGCCTGTCAGCACATTTTCATCTGTCTTGCTGGTACCTTCCACCAATACGCGGAGTTTTCTGCCGATAAAACGCTTGTTGCGTTCATCGGAAATGGCATTCTGCAGCGCCAGCAGCCGTTCAAACCGTTCTGTGGAGATCTCATGGGGGATCTGGTCCGGCATTTCCGCTGCAGGTGTACCGATACGGGGGGAGTAGATGAAGGAGAAGATCATATCGTACCGGACATACTTCAGCATTTCCAGTGTGGCGTTGAAATCTTCTTCGGTTTCGCCGGGGAATCCCACGATAATATCGGAGGTCAGGCTGATGTCGGGCACTGCCGCACGCATTTTATCGATCAGGGAACAATAGTATTCCGCAGTATACCGCCGGTTCATACGTTTCAGGACCGCATCGGAACCGGACTGTACCGGGAGATGGAGATGCCGCACGATCTTTTCTTCCGTGGCAATGGCTTCGATCAGTCTGTCGGACGCATCCTTGGGATGACTGGTCATAAAACGGACCCGGAAATCCCCCGGAAGCGCGCACACACGATGGAGTACATCCGCAAAATCGTATCCTTCGGTCAGATCCTTGCCGTAGGAGTTTACATTCTGACCGAGGAGCGTGATGTCCTTTGCACCGTCAGCGATGAGCATTTTTGCTTCTTCCACAATGTCATCCATCCGGCGGCTCCGTTCACGGCCTCTTACATAGGGTACAATACAGTAAGAACAGAAATTGTTGCAGCCGTACATAACGGACAGCCAGGCCATATGCTTCTGTTCTCTTGCCAGCGGAAGTCCCTCGGCAATGGAGTATTCTTCACTGTGGATAAACTGTCTGCGGGAAATGGTCAGCGCATCCCTTACGAGGGAGGGCAGCTTATGAATGGCACCGGTGTCGAAAGTGAAGGATACATAGGGGTAGCTGTTTTTCAGCTTGTCGGAACGGTGGGTCTGGGTGACCATACAGCCGCCGACACCGATGATCAGTCCGGGATTTTTGTCGCGGATATGTTTGTACTGTCCGATAATGGACAGAGCCTTTTTCTCAGCGTGTTCTCTGATGGCACAGGTGTTGACCAGAATCAGATCTGCCTCATCGGGGGTATCAACTTTCCTGTATCCCATAGCCGCGGCAAGACCTGCCAGACGTTCACTGTCCGCTTCATTCTGCTGACAGCCGAAGGTCTGTACAAAATAACCGGGCGCATGGATGCCGCTTCTGCCAAGACTGCAGAAATGCTGACGCACAGCTTCGGCAGCGGACAATTCTTCCTGTACAAGGGAAGGGAGGAGATGTGTCATGATTCATTTGCCTTTCTGGAAATGGGATCGGAGCAGACTTACTCGACGATGGTATACTTGGAGGCGGTCAGTTCAAACAGATCCTTTTCACGGATACCGTCGGTCATGTAAATTTTGTAATCTTCCGTAATGAAGATGGCTTCAAAGGAAATACTGCCTTCTTTATAAAAAGCGAGAGATTCTTCCAGACCCATTACAAACAGGGCAGTGGAAAGCGCATCGGCAGAAGCACCGTTCTGGGTGTAGCAGATTACGCTGGTCAGACCGTTGTCCGCCGGATAACCGGTTTCGGGATCGATGATATGATGATATCTTTCCCCCTGGTCTTCAAAATATCTCTCATAATCGCCGGAAACGGAAACAAATCCGCCCCCTGCATAAAGATATCCCACAACACTGTCCGTATTCCGGGGATCTTTGATACCGATCTTGTAGGGTGTATCGTTGCCTTTGGTGCCGAATACGCCGATATTGCCGCCCATGGATACAATACCGTAGGGAATATCGGTGCTGCTCAAATAGGTGAGCATGGCCTGAAGGGTGTATCCCTTTCCTACGCCGCCCAGGTCAATCTGGGTAAGCTGGTCATTTTTAATAATGGTGGTGCCGTCAACGGTGAGCTTGTCCACACCCACGTGCTTCATGGCTTCACGGATATCCCCTCTTTCCGGAACGGGACCGCCGCCGGTAATATTCCACAGGGAAGTCAGGGAACCGATGGTGGGATCATAAGCGCCGTCCGTCAGTTCGGTGATCTGAAAAGCGGTGTCCAGTACCGTCAGCAGCAGGGGATCGGTATCCAGCTGCATCTGTACATCCTTGTTCAGCGCAGCGACATCGCTGTTTTCTTCGTGGGCGGAGAGAATCTTTTCATAGGATGCCACCAGCTGCTGACACTGTTCTGCTGCTTCGGTAAGGGTCTCTTCCGATACCCCGTTCTTTGCCAGACGCAGGGTGATCACGGTATCCATACCGACAAATACCGTATCGGCATAAGAGATCTTCTGACCGCAGGAGGTCAGGGAGAGGGTAAGGAGCAGTATAGCCAGCAGGGCGGAGAGAAGTTTTGTTTTTTTCATTTTCAACCTTCTTTGCTACACATAGAATTTTATATGCAGGGAATTGCAGAAATCATATTTTCGGAAGCCGTGGCGCAATACCGAGAAGCAGGAACCCGTTTACAGCACCGAAAATCAGGGATGCGGCTGCCAGAAACGGTGCATAGGTGGTTACCAGAGCTGCTCCGTTTCCCATGATGCATACAGCACAGAACAGCTGTCCGGCGGAATGTCCCATAGCACACAGTACGGAGATGCCTACGAAACTGAAAGCACCCGAAAAACGTCTGCATACAGCAAGGAGCAGCAGTACCGTTATGCCGCCGCAAAGGGAAAACAGAAACGATGTGATATTGCCGAAAAGAATGCCCATCAGAATGATCCTGCCAAGGGAAACGGCTATCGCAGCAGGCATTCCCATCCGGAACGCGCTGTCCATGATCGCCAGATTCGCCAGTCCCAGCTTGAAACCGGGCAAGGGAATCGCTGCCGTTAAGGGAAGGATGGCTTCCACAAAGGACAGCATCAGGGCAAGAGAGGTGTACATGGCACAGTACAGTACCTGCCGTATAAAACGATCTTTATCCCACACGGAAATCCTCCTCGTCCCCGGTGTCTCCCGTGATGTGCAGGATCACCCCTGCCGGAACACAAGCCGCCGCCTGTCCGGTTTTGGAAATTCTTCCCGTATGAACACAGACCTGATCGGGACAGTCGGAAGCGATGATCGCCGCTGTACCGTCACATATCTCCACACGCAGGGAATAGCCGCCGTTTTCCACGGGAATGGTGCGGTTTTCGGTCAGGGAACAGACCTGCTTGGTGTCCCCGACAGTCAGGATACAGTAATTTCCATCCGCTGCCGCAAGAGGTCGGATGGCGAGGAAAACAAAGAGGAGAAGGGAGAATATCAGTACAAACATATCTCCGATGGTAATACGTTTTGCCGGCAGCATGGCTTTCTCCCCTTTTTTCGTGTCATAAAGGCATAAATAATCAAAATATATTATACACCATAACGGGGGGTATGTCAATATTTTTTAAACATACAGAAGAAATAGGGAAAAGGAAAAAAGGATGAAAAATACGTTCATTCATACAGACATCCGTAGAGTACATTGCGGAGTCTGGAGTGGAAATACATCTCCTGATTGTTCAGCATATGGTGGGCGTATACCAGGGTGAGTTTGTTGGTGGTATCCATGAGAATATACGAACCGGCAGCGCCGCCCCAGCCGAATTCACCCAGGGGAGAATTGGCACCGCCGAGAACCGGATCGGCCATGGTGCGCACACCCAGTCCGTAGCCGTAGCCGATGTACCAGAAGAGCTTGGTATTGAAGTCCTTCTGCTGTGCATCGGAGAGGAAATTGGTACACATAAGCCGTACGGTGGCAGGGGAGAGAATATATTCGCCGTTCTTCGCCTGTCCGCCATTGGCCAGCGCATCGGCGAACTGCATATAATCTTCAATGGTGGAAACAACCCCTGCGCCGCCGCTGTCAAAATCGGGACCGATCATATAGTTGCAGGTGTTGTTGGTGGGAACGGCTTTGTTGATGTCGTCCCGGAAATTGTACTGCACCGCCATACGGGACAACTTGCTTTCATCCGGCATATTGTAGCAGGTATCGTGCATTTCCAGAGGATCGAAGATCATTTCCTTGGCGTACTGTCTGACAGGTTTGCCGGATACTACTTCGATCATGCCGGCGAGAATATCGTGACAGATACTGTATTCCCAGCCGGTACCGGGTTCAAACTGAAGGGGAACCTGTGCCAGCGCCCGTACCACTTCTCTGGTGGGGCATCTGCCGCCGGTAGCTTCCTTTACAGCCTGTACAGCGGGGGTGTTGAAAGAATAGGGAAAACCTGCGGACATGGTAAAGAGATGCTTCACCAGAATGGGATTTTTCGGCGTCACATAATTTTTGCAGCCGTTTTCATCCTTGACTTCCAGCAGTACATCCTTGTATTCCGGGAGATATTCGTACAGGGGATCATTCAGATGGAACAGTCCCCGTTCATACAGCGTCAGAGCCAGGGCACAGGTGATGGGCTTGGAGGCGGACCACATGAAATACAGCTCATCCCCCTTCATTTTCTGCCCGGTCTCCATATTGGCATAGCCGGACTGATGACGGTATACATCCTCGTGGTTCATACGTACCATACAGTCGTTGCCCGGAATTTTCCAGGAGGTAAGATGTTCCTGAAAACCGCGTAATTTATCAAAGTTCATAATATACTCCTTTCAGATCCTGTATACAGGAAAACGCAGGGGCGGATCTTGATATCCGCCCGCAACAGAATTCAGTATTTTGCCGATGTGTGTCAGTCCAGGTAGTAAATACGCATATCGTAATGGTATCCGGTATACGCAAAGGACGCAAGCTGGGGGTTGTTGTTGCCGAGCCAGATATCCACTTCCCAGCCTTTGATCATGGAACCGGTATCTGCCGCTGTACGTACACCGAAGTCGTATTTGTCATTCTTGACATATACCTTGGTACCCAGGGGAATGTAGTTCGGGTCAACGGCAATAACGGATTCGTCCGCGTCGTAACCCAGATATGTAGGACCTTCCAGATTGTAATAGGTGGCGTTGACAACACGATAATAGGAATAACTGTAGGTCTTGCCGTCATTTCCTACCAGAGTACCGCCGATGCCGTGATGGGAAATTTCATTCACCGGCTGGGTTTCCACCACTTCGCTGGTCAGGGTACGGCCGGTTTCCTCGCCGTTGACGATTTCAATGGAATAGGTGAGAATCTTACTGCCGTTCTTGCCGTTCTGGACAACCTGCGTGCTTCCTCTGGGTATGGTCTGCACATCCACAACCGTGGCTTCATAGGGGATTTCCACGGATTCTTCCACGGTATTGTAGAGGACGGTGTCCACATTCAGAACCGTATCTTCCGTCAGTTGTGTTTCCATTTCGCAGGGGAAGCGGTCACTGACTCTGGGAGAATAACCGATCTTCTCCAGAAATGCCGAGAGGGTGATGGGGGAAGTGGAGACGGAGATACTGTCTCTGTCAAAGAAATCGAGAGTAATCTGGAATTTTGTTTCGATGGGTTTTGCGGTTTCACCTTCACCGGTAATGCCCACGATCTGTTCATCGGTAAGGGCATTCAGCACAACGGCGTCTTCACTCTTGCCGAGAGTCATATCGTAATCTGGCTCATAGTTCTGCTTGGCTGCCAGAGAAACGGGCAGGAGAATGCATATTGCCAGAACGATCGCGGCAGAACATACGATGGGAAGCAGGTTCTTGCGGATTATGGAGAAAACAGAGGGTGCATCGGCGGAAACCTCTTTAGTACCACTTGTTTCTGCCGGTACAGACGCGGATCCGGCGGCTTTTTCGGGTGCTTCTTTTGTCAGGACAGCTGTAGCCTGAACAGGTCTTTCAATAACGGTGGTTACTGCATCATCCTCTGTATCCGGACTGCTTTTGGCAGCCAGACGGGTCAGGGCGGCGCGGTCTACGGTGAGGGTAGCTTCAGCCGGATCTTCCGCAGGACGGCGCGGGGCTCTTGTGGGAATGCCGCTGGCGATGGCACGGTTGGCAGCAGGAGAACGGGTCTGGGTTACCGTATCCGAGTGCTTGACCGGTGCGGCGGGTTTTTGGGTACGTACGGGTACTTCACCGCGGCGCATATACTGGGGAATGGTGCCATCACCGCTTGGACGGCGGTTGGCGGCAGGAGGAGTGGCGGCAGTGGCGTTCTCACGGGTGGGAAAACCCTTCTGAACACGGCTGCGTTCTTCCGGCGTCATGCGGTCCCGGCGTACTCTGGTGTTGGACTGTATGTTTTCGGTAGGCTGCTTGTTATCCAAGGGATATCTTCCTTTCTGTGGAAAAATAACGGGTTCATTTTCCGGAAAAGTGGGATGAACCTCTGTACAAATGAGAAAAAGTAATGTATAATATTGGTAGTATGACAGAAAAATCAGAATAAAGCACTTTGTTCCCACTGTACTTTAGGATAGTATACCACAAAAAATGGAAGAATGCAAGTTTTCTGTCAATTATGAATGATAAAGTCTGAAAAAGTAAATTCTGGAAAAGGAAGAATTATGGAAAATAAAAAAATCTCACTGGGATCCCTTCACGCCAAAAAAGGATTTATCTGTGATATGGACGGTGTGATCTATCACGGCAATCGCCTGCTGGACGGTGTGGCAGAATTTGTGGATTGGCTGCAGAAGAATGAGAAGGAATTTTTGTTCCTGACCAACAGCAGCGAGCGTTCCCCCAGAGAATTGTCCATCAAACTGGCACGTATGGGTCTTGATGTCAGTGAGGATCATTTTTACACCAGCGCCCTTGCTACCGCTTCGTTTTTGGCTACCCAGTGTCCCGGTGGCAGTGCATACGTAATTGGAGAACCGGGACTTGTGAATGCGCTGTACGAAGCCGGTTTTGCCATGAACGATTACAATCCGGACTATGTGGTGTTCGGTGAGACCCGTTCCATTACCTATGAAAAGATCGAACACGCAGTGATGCTGGTCCAGAAGGGCGCCAAGCTCATCGGTACCAATCCTGACCTGACCGGACCGACGGATGTGGGAATCGTTCCGGCTTGCCGCGCACTGATCTCTCCCATCGCCCTTGCTACCGGACAGGAACCGTATTTCGTAGGAAAACCCAATCCTCTGATGATGCGCCACGGTCTGAAGAAACTGGGGATCTCCCGCAGAGATGCGGCTCTGATCGGTGACAGAATGGATACGGATATTATCGCCGGTATTGAAAGCGAACTGGATACGGTGCTGGTGCTTTCCGGCGTTTCTACCCTGGAAACCATTCGCCAGTTTCCTTACAGACCTATGTATGTGATGCATGGTGTCGGAGATGTCTGCAGGGACGAGATCGACGTACTGGTATAATGGAATACAGAACGGACAGGTGAAGAAAGCCTGTCTGTTTTTATATATGAAGCATTTTTGCACAAAATAAACGGAATTTACAGGGGGAAAAAGTTTCCGTAATGCCGGAAATACCATAGAATGTTTCCGTTTTGACTTGTAATTTGCGTGGTTTCATGGTACAATATATACTGGTAGTGTATTGTTATACGGATATTTTGAATAGATACTATATTGTGAAAGGGTACATCATGGCGCAGACCAATAAAACGAAAACCACAAAAAAGACTGCGGCTTCCCCAAAAGCGGATAATACTGCCAAAAAGACATCCGCGAAAGAAGCTGCTGATATAAAAAAAGAAAATAAAAAAGCCAAAAACAACCGGAGTGAAAAGGATGCCGGCGGAGTCAGTTCCTTCGCGTATACGGTCGGTCCTTATGTGCTGGCAGTTTGCGCGGTTCTTCTGGCGGTGTGTATGCTGGCGGGGGACGGGATTGTCGGCGGCGGCATCCAGCACGTATTCTGCGGTTTGTTCGGCGTTATTGCCTATACGCTTCCTCTGTATCTGGTGATCTTTGCGTTTCTCTGGAGAAGCGATTACGAATGCGGTATTGTACGCTGGAAGGTACTGGCGGTAGCGGTGATCATCGCCATGACTGCCGTACTGGTTCATGTGTTTGACAAAGGTGCATCCACACTGCATCCTGTAACGCTGTATGAAGACGGAAGAAATCTCCATGGGGGCGGTGTTATCGGCGGGTGGCTGGGCGGACTTCTGCTCGGCGGTTTCGGTACTGCCTGCACACTGGTGATCGCTTTCGGCACACTGTTTATTTTGGGCCTGTTTTTGTTCGGCATTACACCCAGAGGGATCTGGATCACGCTGCTGTACAAAATCCGTGTGGCAAGGGAAAAACGTGAGGAGAGAAGGGAAAAAGCGGCACAAAGCGGTATTGCCGTGAAAAACCGGATCCGCGAGGAAGAATATGCCGCCTATCTCCGGGAAAAGAAACGCCAGGAGAGGGAAGCGAAAAAACAGGAACAGATCCCGATCCCCACACCGGAACCCGATCCTGTTCCCGCGAAGAATCCCACAGTGTACAAGGTCCGCCGCTGCCGTGTGACGGATATTCCCGTGGATGACGACGGGACCAAGCTGAAACCGAAAAAGAAGAAACGGAAGATCGCTGCCGGGTTGGAAGATATGCCCGATATCGTTCTGCCGGAAGCCCATCCTGTTGCTGAGGCAGAGGATGTTGCCCCCGAAGCCGGTACTGTGGATGAACGTATTTTTGATGAAGTCATGCGCCGTACCAGAGAACGGGTGGAAAAAACTGCCCGTCAGTCCGGTATGACACTGCAGGAGAACAATGGTCCCGCAGAGGAAAACAGCATGCCCGCAGACAGCGAAAACGATATGGAAAACTGTCTGGAACTGGACAGAGGGGAACTGCTGCCGGAAGAGAACGACCGCGCACCCTGGGATGACCCTGCGGAAGAAGAGAAGGAGGAAGATATTTCTTCTGAAATTGCCGCTGACGTAATCGGTGAACCGGCTGCCGGTGCATCCAATGTGCTGATTACACCCACCGGGGTCAAAACCATTTCAACCGAAGCAAGATCCGGGGACGGAAATGTGGATCTGACCGGTATTTTTGTCAATCCGGAAGACGCGGCGCTGCTTGACAGACTGTCGGCGGCATATATGCAGAAAGACAGTACCCTCGGTGTCGCACGCCAGAACATCGGCAGTGCCCAGAATCAGACGCCTGCGGTGAAGATGCCCAAGGAGCCTGTACCGGAATACAATTTCCCGCCGATCTCCATACTGACGGAAGATAAGGAAGGTCAGCCCCAGAACATCAAGGAAGAACTGCAGGAAAATGCCGTAAAGCTGGTGGAAACCCTGCGCAGTTTCAACGTAAAAACCAAAATCGAAAACATCTCCCGCGGTCCGACCATTACCCGATACGAACTTTGCCCGGAACCGGGTACAAAGGTGCGTTCCATTGTCAATCTTGTGGACGATATTGCCCTGAATCTGGCTACCACCGGTGTACGTATTGAAGCACCCATTCCCGGAAAAGCGGCAGTCGGCGTGGAAGTGCCCAACAAGAAGCAGTCCACGGTACATCTGCGTACACTCATTGATGACGAAAAATTTGCAGGAGCAAAAAGTAAGCTGACTTGCTGTCTCGGTGCGGACGTTGCCGGGGATTCCATCTATTTTGATATTGCCAAAATGCCCCACCTGCTCATTGCCGGTGCAACGGGTATGGGTAAATCCGTATGTATCAACAGCCTGATTGTCAGCCTGCTGTACAAAGCAAAACCGGACGAAGTCAAGTTGATTCTGGTTGACCCCAAAAAGGTAGAACTGAGCATCTACAACGGTATTCCCCATCTTCTGGTGCCCGTGGTCAGTGAACCCAAGAAGGCGGCAGGCAGTTTGTCCTGGGCGGTCGGGGAAATGGAACGCCGTTTCGGACTGATCGAAGCAGTCGGTGTCCGGGATGTGAAGATGTTCAATGAAGTCACAAAGAACGACCCGGATTACGAATACTTACCGCAGATCGTTATCATTATCGACGAGCTTGCGGACCTGATGATGACAGCACCGGACGATGTGGAAGAATCCATCTGTCGTCTGGCACAGAAAGCCCGTGCGGCAGGTATGCACCTGATCATCGGTACCCAGCGTCCTTCCGTTGACGTTATTACCGGTCTGATCAAAGCGAACATTCCTTCCCGTATTGCGTTTACGGTCGCCTCCCAGGTGGACTCCCGTACCATCATTGACAGAAGCGGTGCGGAAAATCTGATCGGACGCGGGGACATGCTGTTCAATCCCGTGGGTGCGGCAAAACCCATGCGTGTACAGGGCGCCTTTGTATCCGAAGCGGATGTAGAGGAGATCGTATCGTACATCAAGAACATGAACCAGAAATGCGAATCCTATTCCGATGAAGTTCTGGAACAGATCGAAAAAGAAGCACTGCGCTGCGGTTCCGGCAAAAAGGGCGGCGGTGTTGCGGCGGATCTGGAAGAGGGCATGGACGGGGATGAGGATCCCATGCTGCGTCAGGCACTGGAACTGGCAGTGGACAGCGGCAAGATCTCTACCTCTCTGATCCAGAGAAGACTGTCTCTCGGCTACGGCAGAGCGGCAAAGCTCATCGACCGTATGGAGCAGATGGGATATGTCAGCCCGCCGGAAGGTCAGAAGCCGCGTAACGTGCTGATCACTAAGCAGGAATTCATGGAAATGGTCCTGAAAAACGAAATGCAGTAAAATTTGAATCAACTGGAGTAATATAAATGGGAAAATTTATTGTACTGGAAGGTCTGGACGGGTCCGGCAAGGGAACCCAGAGCAAACTTCTTGCCGCACAGCTGGAAGCGGAAGGGTATCGTGTACGCATTCTGGATTTTCCGGTATACGAGAGTGAAAGCTCGGCATTCGTGCGGCTGTACCTGAACGGGGGACTGGGCGGAAAGCCGGAAGATACGGGAGCGTATGCGGCATCCATGTTTTTCGCGGCAGACCGGTATATCAGTTACCGTCAGGACTGGATGACGGATTGGGAGAGGGAAGACACCATCCTGATCGCCAATCGCTATACCACCGCTAACGCATACCACCAGCTGTCCAAACTGTCCGAGGAGGAATGGGACGCATTCTTGGATTGGCTTTGGGATTTTGAATATGCGAAACTGCATCTGCCGGCACCGGATCGGGTGATCCTTCTGGACGTTCCCCAATGGCTTTCCGATGCCAATGTGGAAAAGCGGAGCCGAGAAACCGGACAGGCGATGGATATTCACGAAACCGACAGGCAGTATCTTGCCAGATGCCGTAAGGCGGCGTTGTATGTCGGTGAAAAATGCGGGTGGACGATCCTGCCCTGTGCGGATGATCATGCCCAGTTTTCCAGAGAACAGATCGCGTCGGAAATCAGGCGTGTTCTGAAGGATTGGATTTTATAAGTATTTGCAGGAAAAAAACAGAAAATTTATGGATTGTTAACCGCTTTTTCCGGCAACAATGATATAATGAATATATGTGATATACGATAAGGAGGAACGCCGCCTGTCTGTGCGGTACGGAATGCTATGATTTACGTTTTTTTAGCGGACGGTTTTGAGGAGATTGAAGCTTTGACACCGGTGGATATGCTGCGTCGTGCAGGTGCAGACGTAAAGACGGTCTGCATTTATCCGGACAGAGAAGACAGAGTGGTAATGGGTTCCCATAAGATTCCCGTTACGGCGGATCTGACAGCCGCGGAAGCGGACGAGATTCCGGCAGAACTGGAAATGGTGATTCTGCCCGGCGGTATGCCCGGATCCAAAAATCTGGACGAAAGCGCACTGGTGGACAAATATCTCCGGTATGCGGCGGATAAGGGACTCTATACAGCGGCAATCTGTGCAGCCCCCATGGTTCTTGGCAGACGGGGACTCCTTGCGGGCAAGCGTGCTGTATGCTATCCCGGATTTGAAAAGGAACTGAAGGGCGCTGTTGTAACGGAATCCGCTGTGGAAGTGGATGGAAATATGATAACTGCCTGCGGAATGGGCGCGGCTGTGAAATTCGGCGGTGCTCTTGTGCGGTTGATGAAAGGAGAAGACGAGGAAAAAGCCATGCTTGGTGCCATCCTCGCCGACAGAGTATGATTAAAAAACTGAAAGATGATATTAGAGAAGAATACAAACAGCGCCGCAGGGAAATGTCTATAGAAGAACGGCATCGCCGTGATGAGGCGATCTGTCGGGTCGCGGAGGGTCTTGTCAGCTTCCGGTATGCGGAATTTGTATTGCTGTACGCCGCCACTGAGGGAGAGATCGACATTGGTCCCATTGCCAGACTGGCATTGGAAAAGGGTAAGAAGGTACTTTTCCCCCGCTGCGACAAGAAGACCCACACCATGACCTATCATCAGGTCAATTCTCTGGATGAGCTTGCTGTGGATTCCTACGGCATTCTGGAGCCTTCTGCCGATGCACCGATCTACAACTGTGCCGCAGAAACGGGCAGTGCGGTGTGCTTTGTGCCGGGACTGGTATACGATAAAGCGGGGTACCGTCTGGGATACGGCAAGGGATTTTATGACAGATATCTGTCCGGTTTTTCGGGATGCACCATTGGTGTGGTATACTCGGATTATATTCTGCCCGAAGTGCCGAGAGGAAGATTTGATATGTCAGTGGATATTCTGCTGACCGAAAAAGGCGTAAAAGTCACAAAAAATACGAAAAAATAAGCGTCAGCCGGGGGAACGGAGGGATTTTGGTGAAAAGTAAAGATACAGTTTTTGCGCCGATTCTCCTTGTCTGCGTATTTTTGCTGCTGGGGAGCGGAAGCTGGCTGCTGTCAACCGGTTCGTTGGGGGAAAAACAGCTGGGCCTTGCGGAAAATCCCTATCTGGCGGCAGTGGTTCTGCAGCTGCTTGTCTATGCATTGCCGTCCTTATTCTACTGCCGGATCCGCGGAAGTGAATTCCGGGACAGGCTGAGACTGAAATTGCCGTCCTTCAGCCATTGTCTGTTTCTGCTGTATGCGGCGGTTCTGCTGATCGGCGGAAGTGCGCTGATCAGTGTGGGGATGTATACCTTATTCCCCGAAAGTTTTGCGGTGGGAAGTGCGGATACCTACACTGCCTTTGCCCGCAACGCCGGTATCTTTGACGGATTGTATCTGGTGCTGGCATTTGCCGTCCTGCCTGCTGTGACGGAAGAATTCCTGTTCAGAGGGATCATGGCGGCTTCCTACGAGAGACTGGGTGTGTCCATGGCTGTGTTTGTATCGGCACTGACATTTGCCATGTCCCATTTCAGTTTTTCCAGATTTCCCGTGTATTTCTTCAGCGGACTGATTCTGTCGGTTGTGGTGTATGCCACACGATCTCTGCCGGCGGCGGTGCTGGTACACGGACTGAACAATATTTTTGTATTATTTTTGGAAAGCTACGTGCTGCACATTGCGGAAAAGCAAAGTATCAGCATGATCTTATTTATCATTATTGTCAGCTTTTTCACCCTGCTGGCAGCGGTTCTGCTGTGTTTCGAAGCAGGGAATATATACAGCGGATATGCAAAACAGAATATGCCATCCCCCTATGCGGTGAAGCGTAAAGGCGGCTTTTTCAACGCTCTGGCGGAATCCATATTTTCGCCGGCGTTTCTGGTGGCGGTGGTATTGTTTGTACTGATAACGGTGTTTATAACCGGTGCATGACCGTATGTTACATATAGCATAAGCCGAAGGGAGGCGGACTGTACGGAAAAGTCAGGAAAAGAAAAGAACTTCAGCGATACAAGGCAATTTGATGTATCCCGTCCTACAGCAAATTCACTGCGTCAGCAGATCAATCGTGCCAACGAACAGAGTCTGCAGCAGAGAAGGGCAGGGATGAATCAGCCTGCATCCGAAAACAGACCGATAAGCAGAACGGACGTGCCTGCACAGAATGATATGCGCGGTACGGTCAGAGAGAATACACAGCGCTATCCGGCAGGCGAAAACCGCACAGACGGAAGAGTAACCGAAATGCCGGCACAGCGCAGACCCATAAACGGTGAACCCCGGGCATACAACAGAACCGCAGAGGCAAATGGCCGTCCTGCAGCTGCAAGACCGTCCGGTATACAGAATCGTCCGGAGGGACAGGTGTCAAATGTCGGAAGAATGCCGCAGGGACAGAATGTACAGTCCGGAAACACTGTCGGACATTCCGGTACCATGCCGGCGGCTCCCCGTGTCAGAACACAGGAACCGGGCGGGCAGAACACGCAGCGACAGACCCAGGTTCCCCGAAATTCCGCAGTTCAGCAGAATCGTGTCAGACCGGCGCAGAACGTGAACAATACTCCCGCTGTAAAACGGGAATCCCCTGTGGATATGCCCCGTAAACCGGTTCAGCTTGCAGCACCTAAGGTGAAATCTGCCGGCGCACCGGAAAAAGCAAAACTGAGCAAAACCCGTGTGACGGATATCTCTGCGCTGACCCACAGCGGTAAGGTGGAGAAGGCAAAAAAAGAAAAAACACCGAAAGCATCCCATACCTCCCTGCCCAGAGAAAAATCCGGCAGCGGAGAAGGCGGCAATACCATCGTCAGCGTGGTCAAAGCGGTCATCTACATGATCTTTGTGGTCGTGGTGTCCGTTTTCCTGGCTGTGGCGATTATTCTGGTGGGGAATGATGTATTTGCCTTTGTGAAGTCGGATGTGGCTGTGAACGTAAAGATCCCCGAAAACGCCACATTTGATGATATCACGGATATATTGTACGAGAATAAGATCATCGCCTATCCTGAAATCTTCCGGCTGTACGGAAAACTGAAGGAAGAGGACGGTCCGTATGTGGCAGGGGACTTCCTGGTATCGCCCATGACCAATTACGGGGATCTGATGGATGCCTTCAAACCCCAGCCGAAGAGCGGTACTTCCCGGATTACCATCCCCGAAGGCTATACAACCGATGAGATTATTGATCTGATGGTTTCCTACGGCATCGGTACCCGCGAGGGATACGAAGATGTTATTCAGAATTACGATTTCGACTATTGGTTCCTGGACGAACTGGAAACAGCGGGCATTTCCGACGACCGTATCTACCGTCTGGACGGCTATCTGTTCCCGGATACCTACGATTTCTATAATAATTCCAGCGAAGTGACGGTTCTGAACAAACTGCTGAAGCGGTTTGATCAGCTGTTTACGGATGAATACAGAGAACAGTGCGCGGTTATGGGATATTCTGTGGATGAGGTTATCACACTGGCCTCCCTCATCGAAAAAGAAGCGGGGAGCGCAGCGGAATTCTTCAATGTTTCCTCTGTTTTCCACAACCGTCTCAAAAGTCCCGCCAATTTCCCCTGTCTGGAAAGTGATGCAACCATTGCTTATGCGATCCATCATGAAACCGGGGAAAGACCCAAGTCGATAAATACGAGTTACGAGACGCCGTATAATACCTACCTCTACAAAGGACTGCCGCCGGGACCCATTGCCAATCCCAGTGCCAGTGCCATCCTCGCGGCTCTCAGCCCGGCACAGACGAAGTACTACTTCTTTGTCTCCGACGGAAGCATCACCTATTTCTCCGAAACCAAAGCTCAGCATGACCAGTATATTGCTGATATTGTAGCGAAAAACCAGTAAAATAAGGGGCTGCCGCATTTCTGTGACATTCACATCGGTGCGGCAGCCCTGTATTCCTCTATTTCTGACAGACAGTTCTCCGGGAATCCGGCAGTGCGAAAAACAGTTTGTTGATCTCGGCACCGGAAAGGAGAATCAGCATACAGGCATACAGCCAGAGCATACTCAGACAAAGTGCCGCCAGTCCGCCGTATAAAAAGGACGCGGTATTGGTTCTCTCCAGATACAGCGAGTAGATCCGCGAAAACAGAATCCATCCCAGGGAAGCGCAGAACGCGCCGGGAACATGGCGGAAGATTTTGTGGGTGACTATACTGCTGCGCCGTGCTGCCGTGTAGTACAGCATGGTGAATACTACGGTGAGAAACAGCAGAAACAAAGGGACCCGGTACTGCAGCAGTGTATCCAGAAAATCGAGGGACACGGGAAGAAGATGGTCAAGCAGCGAGAGCAGATATTCTCCGAACAGCAGAATCGTGATCACAGCGACGATCAGGATAATAAAACACAGCGTATATAATAAGGAAAGTAATTTTTTGTGAAGGTATCCGCCGGTACGGGAAACATGGTATACTGTCTGTACGCCCTCGCGGATGGCACCGATGCCTCGGGCGGCACTCCACAGGATCATGACGGCGGAAATGGACAGCAGGGGAATGGTCGTGCTTTCCGTGACACCAGGGAATGCCTGATACAGAATCTGCATCATAAATTCCGGTATGGCGTCATGGAGCGTAATCCGGAACACGGGCAGCTGCTCCGGGGCGATATATTTCAGAACGGTTGTGATCAGGGAAAGCAGCGGCATGGCGGATATGACCACAAAAAAAGACGCCTGCGCCGCATAGACGCTTACCCTGTCATCGGTATAGGTGCGGCTGATACGGCGGAAAAAAGCGATAATATAGCTCAGACGGACAATACGGGATTGCTTCATACTTATCTCCCAGGTTGTTCCATAGTATTGTGGATTGTGCGGAATTGAAAATTTCGATTTTTTCTTCCTTATAGTATATACACAAACGGGAAAAATAACAGCAATTCCGAAAGAAAGGACAAGAATTTTGAAACAAAACGAAAATATGAATACAGGACATCCTGCAGAAACTGCCGGGGAATTCAAAATCGGCTGCCATTTGTCCACCGAGGGCGGCTATGAGGCAATGGGAAAACGGATTCTTTCCATAGGCGGCAATACATTTCAGTTTTTTACCAAAAATCCCCGGGGAAAATCCAGTACGAAAGCCCCGGAACCGGAAGACGTGCAGGCTTTATGCAAACTGATTGCTGAAAATCACATGACACCCCCGCTGGCTCATGCACCGTATACCTATAATCCTTGCTCTGCGGATGAGGGCGTGCGGCAGTATTCCGGGGACTCCATGAAGAAGGAACTGGAGTTTTTGGAGTCCATTCCCGGTGCGCTGTATAATTTCCATCCCGGCTGTCATGTAGGACAGGGAGCGGAAACCGGTATGCAGATGGTGGCGGATATGCTGAACCGCATTCTGTGGAAGGGCATGAAAACCACGGTTCTGATTGAAACCATGGCGGGAAAAGGTACGGAATTGGGTCGTGACTTTGAGGAAATGCGCCGGATGCTGGATCTGATCCATCCGGATCTGCAGGATTATGTGGGCGTGTGCCTGGATACCTGCCATATTCAGGACAGCGGTTATAATCTGGAGAAGGATACGGATGGGGTCATCGACGAATTTGACCGGGTCGTGGGCATAGAAAAACTCCACGCCATCCACCTGAACGATTCGAAAAATCCCTGCGGAACCCGTAAAGACCGTCACGATAAGATCGGTGAAGGCTACATAGGACCGGATGCCATCCGCCGGATCATCAATCATCCGAAGCTGCGGCACCTGCCCTTTTATCTGGAAACTCCCAACGAACTGGACGGATATGCCAGGGAAATTGCTCTTCTTCGATCCTGGCGCGAAGATAAATAGTCAGAAATATTTTGCAAAAACAACAAGAGAAACGGTATTGGAAGTGGTATCCGAGGCTGTTTCTCTTGTTGTTTTTGCAACATTTGGCGAAAATGTAAGTTGGCAGCAGAGGAGATGTGGGGCGGAAAATTCGGTTCTGAAAAGTAAAATATAGATGAAAAATAATTGAATAAAATTTGAACAGGAAGATGTTTTGCGATTTCCCAAAAACCAGTAAATGGTAAATAAACAGTGTTTAAAAATGCAGAACAATCGCGAAAAATGTCGCTCTGTTTATGGGAATATCCGGGAAAGAGAAAATTGGTAATAATTGGGTGAAAAAGGCTGGTGCGGATGGATAAAGCGGAATTATGGGATGGAAAATGGTGGTAAATCGCGGGAAATTGACGAAAAAGGAAAAAGAATATATAAAATAATCAGATATATTTTGCAAAACCCCTTGTAATTTAAGATAAAATATTATATAATATCCATTAGGTGGAGTACTTTCCCAAAAAAATCCACGAAATGGAGGAAAACAGTCATGTTGATGGGCAAGTTCAAACACGCAGTCGATCCGAAAAACAGACTGATCATTCCTTCGAAGATCAAGGATCAGCTGGGACCTGTGATAACCATGATCAAGGATACCGATCACTGCCTGTGCCTGTACTCGAAAGAGGAATGGGAAAAATATACGGCAAAGCTCAGCGCACTGCCGAAAACACAAAGTAAGGCACTGACCAGATATTTGTATTCCAACGCCATTGAGCTGCAGCCCGACTCTCAGGGAAGAGTACTGCTGCCGCAGGATATGCTGGAATATGCGGGGGTCATCAAAAATGTCATCACCGTAGGATGCGGCAATTATGCTGAAATCTGGGCGGAAGAAAGATGGGTTGAAGAAAGCCTCGATGAGCAGCCGGAAGATTTCGCGGAAATGCTGAAGGAGCTGGGACTGTAATCCCCTGTGAAAACACTGAAAAGGATTTGGCAATATGGAGTTTCATCACATACCGATTATGGCAGGCGAATGTATGGACGCACTTGCTCCGGCGAGGGGCGGCGTCTATGTGGACTGTACTGCCGGGGGCGGCGGACATTCTTTTGAGATCGCCTCAAGACTGCCGGATGACGGTGTATCCCGTCTGATCAGTCTGGACAGGGATGATGAAGCCATTGCCGCCTGTACCAATAGACTGACACCGTATCACGACCGCTGGACGATCGTGAAAACCAATTTCTGTGATCTGGACAGCGCCCTTGACAGCATCGGCGTGGAAAAGATCGACGGGATCATGTGGGACCTGGGTGTGTCCTCCCATCAGCTGGACGAAGCGGAACGGGGTTTCTCCTATACCGCAGAGGCACCGCTGGATATGCGGATGGACCAGAGCGCCGGGATGAGCGCCGCCGATGTGGTGAACGGCTACGGCGAAGAGGAACTGAAACGTATCCTCTGGCTGTATGGGGAAGAAAAGTTCTCCGGCAGAATCGCCCACGCCATTGTGACCGCAAGAGAAAAAGCACCGATCATCTCCACTACAGAACTTGCCGCCATTGTTTCCGGTGCGATTCCGGCAGCGGCGAGACAGAAAGAATCTCAGCACCCCGCACGCCGTACATTCCAGGCGATCCGTATCGAAGTGAACGGAGAACTGGATGCCATAGCACCTTCCATACGAAGTGCCGTGTATCGTCTGAATCCGGGCGGACGGCTGGCGGTAATCACCTTCCACTCACTGGAAGACCGGATCGTGAAGGAAACATTCCGTGAATTGGCAACGGGATGCACGTGTCCGCCGGAATTCCCCGTATGCGTATGCGGCGGAAAACCGAAGATCAAATTGTTATCCAAGAAACCGATACTTCCCTCAGAGGAGGAAATGGAATATAATCCCCGTTCACGCAGTGCAAAATTACGCTGCGCAGAAAAATTAGGCGAGTAAGACCAATCTGCCGGAAAGGAGCTGCCCATGACATACCACCGTACATCGGAACAAAACGGAAACCAGCTTGCGGAAAAGTTACGCAGGGAATACAGAAACCGCGGTGCATCCCTGCATGGGATCAGCGCAACCTCCACGGAAGAATTGATGACACGGGCGCAGATGGGCAGAAATCCCAAAGTGAATGTTTCCGAACAGGCTTTTGCGGAATCCGTCGGCAAGCGTGCATCCGGATATACGGGAAACCGGAGTCAGGGATATACCCAAAGACCCCGGACAAGCAGATATCAGCAGACCGGCGCAGGAAGAAAAACAGCCGGTACTGCCGCGAGAAAGCAGAGATCCGTCAGAGAAGATAAGACCACTCGGAATGCGGAAATGTTCAGTAACACCGTTCCGGAGAGACAGGAAATTCTGGTAGAGAAGAAACGCTTCCCTTTGACATTCCTGCTGCTGCTTTCCTTTGTGACTGTGATGATCATGATGATCATTCTGAGCATCGCCCAGATCTATCAGACAACGGACGATATCAGTTCTCTGGAATATGAACTGGGAAAACTGCAGGCGACAGCCGCTGAACTGGAACTGCGAATTGAAGAAAAAAATGATATCCGCGTAATCGAACAGATCGCCACTGACCGGTTGGGCATGGTGAAAGAAGATTCAGTGCAGAAGAAATATATCTCACTGTCCGATGGTGAAAGAATCGAACTGGTTGAAGACACATCGGATGAAAATGCGGAGAGCGGATTCGGCTCCATGCTCTCCTCGATTTGGACAGCCTTCGGAGACTTTTTCGCGGGATCGCATTAAAACATAAATGCCGCTAAGCTGTTTCACATGTGTATACCGGCAATAAAAAGTTGCCGCGTGTGAGATGGCTTATTGTTTTCGGCATATCGGACGGACTTTGCGCATATAGTATACAAGCGGGTTTATGATAAAAAAGGCAAATCGGGCAAAGGAGAAGGGTATGAATAACGAAGTCAAGAACCGTGTGGATAAGAAAACCTACCACCGTATGCTGACGGTGTTCGCTCTGTTTGCCGGTATTGCTGCCGTGATCGTCGGGTTCCTTGCGAACTACCAGCTGAAAATGCACGAGTATTACCAGGGCAAGGTACTGAACCAGCTTACCATACAGACAGAGGTCAACCCCGAAAGAGGCATGATCACCGACCGCAACGGCAATATTCTGGCAACCAATGTAACGGTGTACAACGTGATCATCTCCCCCAGGGATATAAAAGCCAGACTGGAATCGGATGCCGAAGCCAATAGCGATAAGGACACGGAAAACGACGTTCACTATCGGTATGACAACGACAGCATCGGTCTTCATTTTTCCGGGGACCGTGTGGATGAACTGATCGGCAAGATGCTGGCGGCATATCTGAATGTGGATTATGATAAAATCATGGAAAAGGCTGCCAAACAGAACAGAGCCTATGAAGTGATCAAGAACGGCATCAGCGAAGAAATGGCGGATACGCTGAAGGCGTTTATCGCAGAGTTTGATCTGAATGACCAGATTTACTTTGTAACATCCGCCAAACGGTATTATCCTAAGAGCGACCTTGCGTCCCATGTCATCGGCTTTACCAACAGCGACGGCGTCGGTATCTACGGTCTGGAGAGTTATTACAACAATCTTCTGGAAGGTACCAGCGGTAAATATATTCTGGCACAGGACGCACGCAACAACGATATGCCTTTTGAATACGAAAGATACATCGAGGCATCCAACGGTTACAACGTCGAAACCACACTGGATATGTACATCCAGTACGAACTGGAGAACCAGCTGGAAAAAACCTTCCTGGAATCCGGTGCAGGGAACCGTGTTACGGGAATCGTTATGGATGTAAATACCGCAGGTATTCTGGGAATGGCAACATACCCGTCCTTTGATCTGAACAACCCTTATGTGCTGGACGATTTCTCCCAGGCAAAGCTGCACGGTATGGATACAGGCACGGATGCCTACACAGACGCGTACTACGAACTTCTGTATTCCATGTGGAACAACAAGGCAGTAACGGAACTGTACGAACCCGGTTCCACTTTCAAAATCATAACCACCGCAATGGCGTTTGAGGAGAAAGTGGTGACGGAAGAGGAAGAATTCTTCTGCGGCGGCAGTCTGACGATTGAGGGATGGTCACGTCCCATCAGCTGTCACAAAAAAACCGGACACGGACTGCTCCCCTATCGACGCAGTCTGCAGCAGTCCTGCAATCCGGCACTGATGCAGATCGCCGCAAGAGTGGGACGGGAGAAATTCTATAATTATTTTGAATCATTCGGTTATGACGGAAAAACCGGAATAGACCTGCCGGGGGAAACCAGTACGTATTATCACGATTTTGATGCGTTTACCAATGTATCCCTCGCCGTATATTCCTTCGGTCAGACCTTTAAGACCACACCTATACAGCAGCTTCGCGCCATATGCACCATTGCAAACGGCGGTTATCTGGTAACACCCCACCTGCTGTCCAAGATCACGGACGACAACGGCAATGTGATCCAGAGTTACGAGGCAGAACCCCTGCGTCAGGTAGTCAGCACCGATGTATGTGAACGGATCACGGATATTCTGGAAGAAGGCGTATCCGGTGACGGCGGTGCGAAGAATGCATACGTAAAAGGATACCGTGTCGCAGCCAAGACCGGTACTTCCGAAAAGAAAGACAAGGTGGACGAATACGGCGAATATTCCTACCGTATCGGCTCCTGTGTGGCATATGCCCCGGCGGACGATCCCCAGATTGCTGTAATCATTATGGTTGATGAACCTTCCATTGACAGTGTATACGGCAGTGTGGTTGCGGCGCCGTATGTATCGAATTTGTTATCATTCATTCTGCCCTACATCGGGGTGGAAGCACAGTATACCAGTGAAGAACTGGAAAACCAGACAATCACTCTGTCCAACTACATCGGCGCGTCGGTGGAAAATACCATCACAGACCTGAGTTGGCGTGGATTTACCTACGAGATCCTCGGAGACGGCGATACCATTACCGCACAGGTACCGGCAGCCGGCTCCCAGATCGCCAAGGATGAAGGAAGACTGGTGCTGTACACCGGCAGTGAAGTGCCCGTGGAAAACATCGTCATTCCCGACCTTACCGGCATGACAGCGTACAATGCGAACAAAGCCCTGATCAATGCAGGTCTGAACGCATCCTTCGAGGGTTCCCTCAACGGCAGTACGGCAACTGTCATCGGCCAGACCCCTGCAGGCGGAACATCCGTCTCCAAGGGTACGGTGGTACAGGTTACACTGCGGCACTTGGATCTGACAGACTGATTGCACCCAAACGTACAAGAATCCGGAAGTGAAAAGATTTCACCAAAGGAGGCTTGTATGAAACTTGAGACCCTGTTGACAGGTGTGAATGTCACTGCCAAGCGGCTGCATACGGATACGGTGACTGCCATGACATCGGACTCCAGAAGGGTGGCAAAGGGCACAATGTTCCTTTGCGTCCGGGGACTGACCCATGACGGACACGATTATGCGGCGGAAGCAGTGGAAAAAGGCGCTGTGGTTGTGGTATGTGAAGACATATCCTGCGTGCCGGAAGGATGCGATTACATCCAATGTGAGAACACCCGGCTGGCGGAAGCGCTTCTGTGGAACAACTGGTTCGGCAGACCGGCGGATGGAATGCTGTCCATTGCCGTTACAGGCACGGGCGGGAAAACTTCCGTGGTCTATATCCTGAAGCATATTCTGGAAAAAGGCGGTCATACGGTTGGATGTGTTACGACCATCGCAGCCATGGCGGGGGATAAGATCCTTTCCGTCGGAGAACACGGCGGCTCATCCGTAGAAGATACGGCGGGCGCCATGACCACACCGGATCCCGAATATTTCTACGGAGCCATCGCCATGATGCGGCAGTACGGATGTGATACCTTTGTGTATGAAGCATCCTCCCACGGATTGGACCTGCGGAAAACCGACGGTGTGAAACCGAAGATTGCCGTGTTTACCAATCTTGCCCATGAACACCTGGATTACCACGGCACAATGGATCGGTATCTGGCGGCAAAAGCAAGACTGTTTTCCTCCATGGGCGCGGAAATAGGGATCTGCAATGCGGATGATCCGTATTGCGGTGAACTGATGCGCCTGGCAGGAGAGATACCCGATAATCCCATCCGGTTTATAACCTGCGGCGCGGGAACCGACTGGACTCGGAATGTGTCGGCAATGCGATTGACGGATCACGGTGCGGAAGGAATTTCCTTTCTGTACTGCGCCGATGATGTCATATTCCGGCTGAAAACGCCCCTTGTTGGGAAATACTCCGTGTATAACACCATGGAAGCGGCGTGTGCGGCATTGCAGTGCGGTGTGGATCCGCTGACGGTAAAGGATGCACTGGCGGATATGCCGTGTGTGCCCGGACGGATGCAGCGGCTGATGCTGGAAAATATTCCGTTCACTGTGTTTCTGGATTATGCCCATACACCGGCGGCACTGACCAGTGTACTGGAAACGGCACTTGTGATGAATCCGGAACGGCTGACCGTTGTGTTCGGCTGCGGAGGAGACAGGGACAGAGGGAAAAGACCTCTGATGGGGCAGGCGGCCCAGAAATTCGCCCACAGGGTTATCATTACCGGTGATAATCCCCGATCGGAAGACCCGATGTCCATTATTGCCGATATTACAGCCGGCATGGAAGAAACCCTTCCTTACGAAGTCATTCCGGACAGACGGCAGGCGATCCTGCACTGTATCCGTACAGCTGTCGCAGGGGAGATCATACTGCTGTACGGCAAGGGTCACAAAAAATATGAAATACGGGACGGTGCAAAAATTCCTTTTGATGAGGAAGCGATCGTCCGCGAAGCAGCTGCCGGACTGGAAATTTCCGGCGAACATGAATTGGAATAAATCTTCGGTGTGACAGGCACCGGACAACGATACACTGCGAAGAAGATCGGAAACGCAGACACACATGACAGTGGAAAACGTGGGAAAGGCACGGCAGAGGAGAATGAGTGTTGAACTGAAACTAAAAACTCTGACACCTGCGGAAATCGCAAAAGTGACAGGGGGAAAGTTGGAAATATATAACGATTGCAGCATAGATACAGTACAGAAAGGTCTGACTACAAACTCAAAAGAGGCAGCGGAAGGCTTGATTTTCTGTGCGATCCGGGGCAGTCGTGTGGATGGTTGTGATTTTATCGCCGAAGCGGCATTGGCGGGTGCCACCTGCTTTATCTGCCAGAGAGTGCCGGAAAATGCACGGAATTGCGGCAGACCCTTCTGTGCGGTAGTGGTTGAAGATGTTATCCGCGCCATGGGTACACTGGCAGGCTGGTACAGAGGATTTTCCAAGGCAACTTTTGTAGCCATCACCGGCAGTGTGGGCAAAACCACCACAAAGGAATTTGTAGCGGCAGTAACTTCTGCGGCTTTCAAGACACATAAGACCCATGGAAACCTGAACAATGAGCTGGGTATGCCCCTGACACTGCTGGATCTTTCTCCGGACGATCAGGTTTCCGTAATCGAAATGGGTATGAGTGATCTGGGCGAAATCGAATACCTGACAAAGCTGGTCAGACCGGATATTGCAATCGTAACCAACATCGGTACTTCCCATCTGGCAACACTGGGAACCAGAGAAAATATCTGCCGGGCAAAAATGGAGATCCGTCTCGGTCTGGGTGAAAACGGAAAACTGCTTCTGAATGCGGATGAACCTCTGCTCTACGAACAGTACGAAAACCTTGATCCCAAGCCTGCCATTATGAGTATCTACAACCGCAACGGCGATTACCGCGCGGTGAATATCCGTCAGAAAACCGACGGTATCGTGTATGACCTGATTTACGACAACAAAGCGGTAACCAATGTGGAAATCCCTGCACTGGGTAAGCATAACGTATATAACTCTCTGGCAGCCTATGCGGTAGGCGTAATGCTGGGTATGACCGACGAACAGATCCGCCGCGGTCTCCAATCCTTCGTAGGTGCGGATATGCGTCAGAAGATCTATGAAGTCGGCGGTATTACCGTGATCGACGACTGCTACAACGCCAGTCCCGAATCCATGCGTGCGGCGATTGATGTACTGGTTTCCATCTCTGCAAAGAAGGGCGCGCAGCCTGCAGCATTGCTGGGGGATATGCTGGAACTCGGTGAGTATTCCCGTCTGATGCACGATCAGCTGGGACAGTATGCCGCACAGATGCAGGTACAGAAGCTGTTCTGTTTCGGTATGATGGCAGACATTATTGCAGAGGCTGCTATCAAGAAAGGCATACGCGCGGAAAACGTATTCGTGTGCCTGGATACAAGGGATGCCCAGGGGATGGCGGATATGATTCTGTCGGCTCTGAAACCCGGTGACGTACTGCTGGTAAAAGCAAGCCGCGCAGTACAGGCGGAACGCATTATCGAGTGTATGAAAAAAAGACGTCAGAGACGTACGGGACGCAGATAATGCGGCCAATATGATATGAGAAAGCGTAAGGATCGTTCATGAGCTACAAAATTGTTTTTATACTTGCATTGGTATGTACGTTTATTCTGACTGTTCTCATTTCCCGGAAGCTGATTCCGATTCTGAAAAGCCGTAAAATGGGACAGACAATACTGGATATCGGTCCGAGATGGCATAAAAGCAAGGAAGGTACCCCTACAATGGGCGGATTTGCTTTTATCATCGCGGCAGTGATCACGGGTATTGCAGGCTCCGTATATTTTGTCCTGACGGACGGTATACGTACCACACTGCCTTTCGTATTCACCCTTGCGCTGGGTGTGGCAGGCGGTCTGATCGGCTGTATCGACGACGCGGCAAAACTGCGTAAGAAACAGAACGAGGGGCTGACTGCAAAACAGAAATTTTTGCTTCAGCTGATTGTGGCGGCACTGTATCTGGTGGGCATGACCCTGGTATGCGGAAACAATACTGCCTTGTATATTCCTTTCGTCGGCGTGGAGATCGAACTGGGTATTTTCTACTATGTGTTCGCTATGCTCCTGCTGACGGGGATTATCAACAGCGTGAACCTGACGGACGGGATTGACGGTCTTGCATCGGGCGTGACACTGATTGTCGGTGTGTTCTTTGCGGCAGCCGGATTCCTGAACGGTCAGGCGGAACCCGACAGCGGACTGCTTCTCCTGGGCAGCATCATTATGGGTGCCTGCGGCGGATTCCTGGTGTATAATTTCTATCCTGCCAGAGTATTTATGGGGGACACCGGTTCTCTGTTCCTTGGCGGATTGGTGGTCGGCGGTTCCTTCATGATGAAGAATCCCCTGCTGGTAGTGGTGTTCGGTATTGTGTATATTATCGAAACCGCTTCGGTTATGCTGCAGGTTCTCTACTTCAAACTGACTCACGGAAAGAGATTGTTTCTCATGGCGCCGATCCATCACCACTTTGAGAAAAAGGGATGGTCGGAAGTCAAAATCGTATTTGCTGCAAGCGGTATTACAGCGGCAGCAGCGGCAGTATCTCTGCTGTTTGGCTTACACTGATTCATAAAAGAAGAAAGGGCAGGTGATTTTCGTGGCGAATGAATCATATACAAACGGGAATCGCCATGTCAGAAGAAGACCGGAACAGGTAACCAGATCTTCTGCCCGGACGGATACTGTACAGAATCGCAGTTCCGGCAGACAGAACGGACAGCATCCGGATACCTCCCGGAGAACACAGCCGGCTGCATCCGAATACCGTTTCACCTCCGGACGCCCTGCCAATACGAATCCCCGTAACACAAACGGCGGTCAATACAGAAATAACCCCAACACGGCAAAATATACTTCCGGCAGAGTACAGCCTGTACGGAAACCGGAACAAATGCAGTCCCGGAAACCGATGAAGGGCAGAAACGCTCCTCCGCGACAGACAGCGGCACTGGATCCGGTCCGGTCACTGACACCCCGTCAGGAAAAACGGCTCATGCGTGCAGAACAGAAAGAGCGGGAATGGCAGGCAAATATTGTTCGTGTCAGAGGCGGCGTGGACAAAATCATGCTGGGTCTGATCCTGCTTCTGGTCTGCCTGGGAACCCTGATGGTGTTCAGCGCCAGTTATCCCTCCGCACTTGCGGAAAACAAGCATATGCTGTACTATGGAATCCGGCACGCGATTTTTGCTGCCGCCGGACTTGTGGCAATGTTTGTTATTTCCTTGTTCCCCTACAGAATTTTCCGCGGCAAAGTTGCCAAGGGGTTGTACGGCGTTACACTGGTTTTGCTTGTGATGGTGCTTCTGTTCGGTATGTCCGAAGGGGAAGCAAAGCGTTGGCTGGACTTGAAGATCATCACCATTCAGCCCTCCGAAATTATGAAATTTTCACTGATCATCATTATGGCATGGTACGTGGAAACTTATAAAAAGCAGATCGATGAAGCACTGGAATGGAGAAGCATATTCCGATATCATGTACTCTATCCCGGAATACTGATCGGTCTGGCTTGCGGGCTTGTCATTCTGGAAAAGCATTTGTCCGGTACGATCATAATATTTGTGATCGGCTGGCTTGTTATGCTGGTAGGCGGATGTAAATTCCGCTGGACTTTTCCCATTTATGCCGGTGCTGGGGGATTGGCAGGCGGTTTGTTCCTGCTCCTTAACCCGTACGCACTCAAGCGAATCACCACCCATGTGGATGAAAATGCAAACATTCTCGATGAAGCCTATCAGACGGCGCAGGGTTTGTATGCCATCGGTTCCGGCGGTCTGTTCGGTGTTGGTCTCGGTGAGAGCCGGCAGAAATACAGCTATGTTTCCGCGGCACATACGGACTTTATCTTCTCCATCTGGTGTGAAGAACTGGGTTTTATCGGCGGCGTTTTCCTGGTGCTTCTGTATATCGCCTTTATCTGGCGCGGTTATGTCATTGCCACCAGAGCACCGGATACTTTCTCCAGTCTGGTCGCCTTCGGAATCACCACCCATGTGGGTCTACAGGCTGTTCTGAATATGTGTGTTGTTACAAAGATCATGTTCAATACCGGTATCTCCCTCCCCTTCTTCTCCTACGGCGGATCTTCTCTTATGATGCTGCTGGGGGAAATGGGTGTGTTATTGTCCATATCGCGGCAATACTATATGAAGGAAAAAGACCTGATCGCAAAACAGACGCGTCAGGAATTGGGCATGGAATAAATCAACTTATTATAGAATTATTGGAGTGCATATGCGAGTTCTCATGACCGGCGGCGGTACCGGCGGACACGTAAATCCCGCCCTCGCCATCGCCAATACAATCAAACAGAACGATCCCGGTGCGGAAATCGCTTTCGTGGGAACGAAAAAAGGGATCGAAAACAAGCTGGTGCCGAAAGCGGGCTATCCCCTGTACCATGTGGAAATTCAGGGAATCCGCCGCAGCCTTTCACCGGCTAACCTCAAAACGGCTTATCTTGCGGTAACCTCCGTGGGAAAAGCCAGGAAAATCTTGGATGAATTCAAACCCGACCTGGTTGTGGGAACCGGCGGATATGTCTGCTGGCCCGTGGTAAAAGCGGCGGCGGACAGAGGTATTCCCACAGCGCTCCACGAATCCAACGCCATTGCCGGTGTTGCGGTAAAGATGCTGCAGAAATTTGTGGATCGCATTTACCTGAATTTCGAGCGTACCGGCGAGACCCTGACCTGCGACAGAAGCAAACTGATGCAGGTGGGCAATCCCGTAATGGGCAGCTTCAAGGCAATGAGCCGTGAGGAAGCCAGAAAAACACTGGGAATCGGTACGGAATACAAATACGTGATCCTTTCCTACGGCGGAAGCATGGGTGCGGAAAAAGTGAACGAAGCGGTTCTTTACCTGATGCGCGATTTTACCGCAAAGCATCCGGAAGTACTGCACATTCACGCAACCGGTTCCATTGAGTGGGAAGAATGCAGTGCAAAATTCCGTGAAATGGGATTGGATAAATACCCGAACATTCAGCTGAACGAATATATTTTCGATATGCCCGTAAAAATGGCGGCGGCGGATCTGACCATCAACCGTGCCGGTGCCATGACGGTCACGGAACTGGCTACAACCGGAAAATGTGCGATCTTCATTCCGTCACCCAATGTAGCGGAGAATCACCAGTATAAAAACGCACGCGTGCTGGTGGATGAAGATGCGGCACTGCTATTTGAAGAAAAGGAACTTACGGAGGAAGCAAAACCCCTTGTGGCAAAGGTGGAAGAACTGCTTTGTCCTGCAGGGGACAAGATCCGTGAGAATATGCAGAACAAAATCAGAAAATTCGCGGCAACGGATACCAACAAGAGAATTTTCAATGATCTGATGGACCTGGTTGCCCGGAAAAACAAATAAGGTATAAAGCAAAATCTTGGAAAAGGAGGGGATGCGGATGCAGGCTACACAAACCTTCTCAGTCAAAGCACAGCAGGACAGGCGAAGAAAACGAAGTGCAGGCACGAACAGAGGAAGCACCGGCGGACAGTATGCCGGACAGAATGTCAGACGAAATGACAGCGCAAAAGTCGGACAGAACAGCAGAGCGGCAGGCGAAAATACAGGCGGCGCTCAGAAAAAGCAGGTTTTGTATATCTATGACCGTGTGACGACTAAGGGCTCCAAAGAACGGGAAATGCAGTACCATTTCGGCGAAGGTTACCAGAGAAAGTACATTCCCCGCGATCCCCGACCCAAACAGGCGCCGCCGCGTCAGAGTGCAAGACCGGACAACAACACCTACACCCGGCGAAGTGCTCCGAAAACAGCGGCTTTTACAGAAACAAAGGAATTCTACTCCGGCGGTGCGGCTGTAAAGAAGCGTAAGAAACTGATCCTTGACAACATCATAAACCTGTTTGAAACCATAGACGAAAGATGGGTCCGTGAACTGGATATGGCGAAGAAACAGGCGACCTTACATAAGAAGTTCGTGGAGCATCGCAGAGGGTTGTTCCTTGCCATAGTGACGCTGGCGATCCTGACGATCTTTATTCTGGGTGTCTATAAACTGTTCTTTGTGGTGCGTTCCATAGAAACAGAAGGCTCTCAGAGCTACAGCACGGAAGAAATCGCCGCAGCATCCGGTATTGAGATCGGGGATAACCTGTACTCCTTCCGGACGGGAAGTGCGGAGGACAGTATAACACTGTTCTGTCCGTATCTCAAGAGTGTGGAAGTGACCAGGCAGATTCCGACCAAGGTGCTCATCAGCGTGGAAGATGACGAAGCCAGATACTACGCCGACATTTTCGGAGAAACGCTGGCTATGTCCTCCGGTCTGAAAGTCCTTGGAGAAATTTCCGCCGAGGAAGCCAAAGCACAGGGACTGACCAAGCTGAAGCTGCCTGTGATCGACAAAGCAGTTGCCGGACGGGTGGTTACATTTGCGGATGCCAAGGACGACAGATTCGTAAGAGAACTGCTTGCCCATGTATCCGAATCATCTCTGGCAGCGCGGATCGGTCTGATCGATCTGCGTGATCCCTACGATATTATCATGCACTGCGACAATGCATACAGACTCCAGTTCGGTTCATCCGCGGATACGGAACTGAAGCTGCGTATGGCGGAAAAAACAGTGAACGATCCTTTGTTTGAACAGGGAACACTGGCACGGGTGGATCTGAGTGTCACCGGTGAAGCGAGTGTGCGTTATGACCTTCGTCTGGATCTTGCAGCGGACGAGTAATTACACAGACCCCGGCACTTCCGTGAGAAAATCGGAAAAAGTCGAGAAAAACGGAAAAATGAACAGAAATTTTCCCTTTGCTTACGGAATTTTCACAAATAAATTTCAAAAAACCTATTGCAAAATGTTGAGCTTTGGTATATTATATAAGGTAGAAGTATTCTGCCCATATTGTATGCGGATGCGGGATGGCGTGAAAACGTGTCCTTCCGCTGCTGAGGCTTAAACGAATAAAAAACGAGGAGGGCAAAATAATGCCATTTGAACTTGATGATTATAACTTTGAAAGCGGCGTGAATATTAAAGTAATCGGTGTCGGCGGCGGCGGAAACAATGCTGTAAACCGCATGATCTCCGAAAACGTACGCGGTGTTGAATTCATCGCAGTAAACACCGATATGCAGGCTCTGGTAAGCTCCAGCATTACCAAGAAGATCACCATCGGTGAAAAGATCACCAAAGGTCATGGTGCAGGCTCCAACCCCGAAGTAGGCGCACAGGCAGCTGAAGAAAGCATCGAAGAACTGAAGAACGCTATCATCGGCGCGGACATGGTATTCGTAACTGCCGGTATGGGCGGCGGAACCGGTACAGGTGCGGCTCCCGTTGTAGCAAGAGTAGCAAGAGAACTGGGTATTCTGACTGTTGGTATTGTTACCAAGCCCTTCCTGTTTGAAGGTAAGAAGCGTATGCTGCAGGCTGAATCCGGTATTGCAAACCTGAGAGAATACGTTGACGCTCTGATCATCATCCCCAACGAAAGACTGAAGCAGGTCGGTGAAAAGATCACCCTGATGAACGCTTTCCAGGTATCCGATGATGTACTGCGCCACGGTGTACAGTCCATTTCCGACCTGATCAACATCCCCGGCTACATAAACCTGGACTTTGCGGACGTAACTTCCGTTATGAAGGACGCAGGTTATGCACATATGGGTGTTGGTGAAGCAAGCGGCAAGGACAAGGCAGAAACCGCTGCAAAGATGGCAATCTCCTCTCCTCTGCTGGAAACCTCCATCGCAGGTTCCAAGGGCGTTCTGGTGAACATCACCGCATCTCCCGACATCGGCATGGACGATGTTGACATCGCCGCAAATCTGGTAACCACCGAAGCACACGAAGATGCAAACGTAATCTGGGGTGTTGCATTCGATCCCGATATGGAAGACACCATGCGTGTTACCATCATCGCAACCGGTTTTGAAAACAAGAACGAATCTGCCTCTGCTTTCGGCAAAGCCGCTGCTGCTACCAAGCTCCGCAGTGTTGCTGCCGGCAAGATCGAAAAGGGTCAGGTTGTAAACAAGGTTTCCGCTATTCCGGAAGAACCCAAGGCTGAAGACGAAGATTCCGTGATCTCCGAAGATGACTTCAACACCATTCTCAATATGCTGAAGAAGGGCAGAAACAACGAAAACGGCCAGAACGAATCCGGTACAGCCGGTTTTCCCCAGAGAAGATATTAATTAGTATTGAATCAAAACAAAACCGTATCTGTTGATCGACAGGTACGGTTTTTTGTATGGCAGGGGAGATTAAATACTGACCGAATTGAATGCATCGATCAGTGTCAGAGAGCCGCTGCGAAAAAAACAGCTCAGTTGCTTGAACCTTGCTTTATATAACGCGTTTTCGGATGTTCTGTTGGTGACGAAGCATATGTATTCCGTGTTTTTATCATCGCATAGATGTTGAATTTTTCTGTTGAAATTTTCAGCGAAAGGAGTGCCGCCGGTTAATCCGATCAGATACAGATGACATTGCGGAAGCCGGGAACGCAGTTCGGCAACGAGTTTTGTATATTCCTGTACTGCGTCGGGATTGTTTGCGTCTTCCTCTCCGACTGCCAGAAATAGTTTGCTTGGATGAATGGCAATCACGCAATCGTTCACGATTTCCAGCGCTTCTTTGGTAGTAAGTCCTTCGATGCTCCGGTTATATACAGCGTTTTCAAATATACATTTGTTGATAAGTTCATAGAGAGGAAAGTGTGACATATAGGTTGAGCCGAAAATGACAATTTCCCCCGGCATGGTGAGATCGTTGATTTTCTTCATTGCTTCTGCCTGCAAACGTACATATTCTTTCATATTGATCCTCCATCTGTCGTATTTATGTGACGAACCGATACTAAGAGAAAATCCTGGTTTCCGAAGGAAATGGAAAGTGGTGGGGTTCCGCTTTCCAAAGGATTTTCAAAGTGTGAAATAGGTATACTTACGGTTTCGATTCCTGTATTTTCACACTAGTCGGCCTTTTGCTGCATTGCAGCTTTCTCACGCTTGGTGTTGATAAAGTATAATCCAAGATCAATGGATACGATGACCAGATTGATACAGTACAGTATCAAAACATAGGAAAACTGTCGGTTCACGATTTTCCCGATGATGCCGGATATATAACCGAGAATGATGGCTATGATAAAAACCACACTTTTCCCCTTGGTTGACCTGGAACGAATGCTTTTATAAACCGAGATCGGCCAGGACATTCCGAAACATAACAGCATGATAAATTCAAAAATCACCATAGAACTTCCTCCTTTTTTATTATTATACACTTGACAATAGCAAAAGTAAAATATATAATAATTATCGAAATCATAGGAACAACCTATTAAACGGAGGCGTTATGGATATCCAGAAGCTGAAATATTTTCATACAACAGCCCAGCTTGAACACATTACAAAATCAGCGGAGATCCTGCATATATCACAGCCGTCTCTGACCCAGGCGATCCATGCACTGGAGGAGGAGCTTGGTGTACCGTTGTTTCAGCGGCAGGGAAGAAAGGTAGTTCTGACGGAGTTCGGAATCCATCTGAAGCGGCGGCTGGATAGCTTGCTGCCGGAATTCGATCATCTTACCGTTGAAATGGATGAGCTGAAGCAGTCGGTCACAAAAACGGTGAAGCTGAATATCCTTGCCGCATCTTCCTTTGTGATCAATACAATTATGGATTACAAGAAAAAGAATCCCGATGTGATATTTGATTTTGAGCAGAACGAGCTGAAATACAGCTGCGATATTTTGATTACGACCAATGGACTGAAAATGAGCAGTGAAAAGAAATACCTGCGCCGCTGTGTGAAAAAAGAAAAGATTTATCTTGCGGTTCCGAAAGATTCCCAATATGCGGAGGAGTCGGCTATCGACCTGCGTGCAGTGAGAAACGAAAGTTTCATCATGCTCTCAAATACCCGTTTGTTCGGTGTTATATGCAATAAGTTTTGTTCCATCGCCGGGTTTTATCCCAAAATATTGTTTGAATCTGATTCGCCTACTGCTGTGCAGAATATTATCAGTATGGGTGCCGGTATTGCGTTTTGGCCGGAATATTCCTGGGGAAAGCTGCATAATAAAAATCTGACACTTGTGCCCATTTCCGAACCGGTGTGTCAGAGAGATTTGATTGTGGAACTGTATGAAAGATATCCTCAGTCCCTATATGCAGAAGATTTCTATAACTTTTTATTGAAGAAGCTGTCGAAAGACAGTTGATTTCTGACACAGCGATTGGGGTACAGAAAATTGTGAAAATCGGTTTAACAGAAAAACAGCCGGGATCATACCGACTGTTTTTGTTCTTCTTCATACCAAAAGAAAAAATGGGTCAGATTATGTGACCCACATTAAGTTTATTATAGCACAGGATCAGGGGGATTGTAAATAGGAAAATGAATAATTTCCGAAGTTCTGTGGTTTGCATAAATATTTCTTGTGAATTTTGTATAAGATACCACTTGCAACGGCTGAAAAACTGTGCTATAATATAGTCACAAGGAAAGAGGAACAAACAAAAACATACAAGAAGTGAGGTACACACCAATGTACAACTGAAGTACAAAGCTTCTTAGAAAAAGGGAGTAGCTATAGTAAAGCGTTTTAATCCAAT
>JAFUKI010000056.1 GCA_017467815.1 Clostridia bacterium | reverse complement strand
TGAAACTGAGCGGCAGACGTATTTCTTTGCTTACCGCATCGCAATTTCTGCACATCGAAAAACGGCCAACCACTAGCAATTTCCGCCGACTTATACTGCAATACGGCAGTCTCCGGATTATGGCTCAGTATCAGCCAGATCAGGCGTTGTGTTATCTGACCACATACCTGACCATATTCCCGCTCGGAGTACCCGGACTCAGTGGAATCAATCCCGCTCATAACCATCTGTACCCGAGCGGAAAGTGCTGAAACACTCTAGAAAACGATAGACAAACGTGCACCTACGCCTTCGGGACCAAGAGGCCGCTGGTTCGAATCCAGTCACTCCGATGAGATTTAAGTCGAAATGCTCAAAATACTTGAGTGTTTCGGCTTTTTTCGTGCCTTTTTTGGGGTGTTTTTTGGCAATTTGACCACTTTTTCGTTAGGAAACAGTGAGTGGCTTCTGGTCCCGGTTAGACAAAGGCGTTTTTCTAACAAAAATGCAGGATGCGTGCAGGAGTGGGTGTGGATTTTTGCAGGGGATGAGGCAGCAAAAAGGAAAATAATTTTCTCTCGTTTCATTTTAGCTTATAAAAGTTATTGTATAATATACATTTTCTTAAAATCATCTTTCAGTTGAAGTTGCTCATCTTGGTATCTGCCATATAGCATAGCGTAATTTCGTTCTGAAACAGCATTCTTCGCTCTGTCCTCATAAAGCTTTGTAAACTCTCGTTTTACTGTAATAAACTACGCCGGAATATGTTCCGTCTTTATTCAACCGTCTGTTTGCTATGTAACCGTCTTTTTGGAATCCGGCTTTTTCCATTACTCTGTATGCTTGAACATTAAGTTCGTTGCCGGAACATTCTACCAAGTAATACCCGCTGTTGTTTAATAAATGATCCGATACTGCTTTCAATGCTTCTGCTGCATAGCCATTGCCCCAATAATGATATCTTATCGTATAACCGACATTGCAATAATTGTGTTTTTTGACAACCGTGTTGACATCGATATTACCTGCAACTTCACCTGTGGCTTTTATTTCAATAACCCACTTTTCGTATTTGGATTCATCGGCTTCACATATCCATTTTCTAATATATTCTAATTCTTCCTCCCTTGTTAAGTTCGGAAATTTAATGTATTTGGATAATCTTTCGTCGGTTATGATCTCGTAAATGGCATCCAAATCACTTTCTTGATACCTTCTTAAAATTAATCTCTCTGTTTCTATTTTTGGACTTAGCATATTAAATCACATCCTTTATGTTGATATTACATTTTAACATAAATATTATCATAATGCAATTGCGCAGCATAATGCTGCTTTTTCTATTATTCACAAAAAGGCAATAAGTTTATGATATACTAAAATCATAAATCCTTATCCATAGTTTAGTTTCAGTTTATTTTTCTGTGATATAATACGGTCAACAATATTTTCGACGAGGTATCCCCATGTTCCATATTCTTGTAGTTGATGACGACAAACATACCCGACAGCTTTTCCGGGCCATTCTGGAGAACGAACACTATACCGTATCCACCGCCGCAGACGGCGAAAAAGCACTTGCCCTGATGGACACCGAGCACATTGACCTTGTGGTGCTGGACATCATGATGCCGAACATGGACGGCTACGAATTTACAAAAGCACTCAGAGAAGTGGAAAACAATCTGCCCATCCTGATGGTATCGGCAAAACAGCTTCCGGAGGATAAAAAGAAAGGCTTCCTCGTGGGAACCGATGACTACATGACCAAACCCATCGACGAAGAAGAAATGCTTCTGCGGATCAAGGCACTCCTGCGACGTGCAAAGATCGTCAATGACCGGAAGATTGAAATCGGTGATGTAGTACTGGATTACGATGCGCTGACCGTCACGGGATACGGCGAAAAGCAGGAACTCCCTCAGAAAGAATTCATGCTGCTGTACAAGCTCCTGTCCTATCCCGGCAAAATCTTCACCCGGATTCAGCTCATGGACGAAATCTGGGGTGCGGAAAGCGATACCGGCTGGGAAACGGTGACGGTGCATATCGGCAGACTTCGCAAACGGTTTGAAGGATGGAACGAATTTTCCATTGAATCGGTGCGGGGACTTGGGTATAAGGCGGTGAAAAATGTATGAAACATACTCCGGATGAACGCAAACAGCGGCGGGCGCTGAATCTGTTTTTCTCTCTGGTAGTGTTCGGCATCATTTGGATATCCATTTTACTTGCGGCTGCCATTGTGGCACTGCTGATCTATTTCGGCGTCTATCCTTATCATGAAGTGACGGCGCTTGAAACCACGGGAAACGCCTATTCGCTGATGTGGCTTACTGTTATTGTTAGCCTTTCCATCGGTTCGTTTGCCGCATTTCTTACGACAAAGTTTTCCGTGGATCCTATCGGAAAGCTGGTCAGCCACATCAACCGGATGGCATTGGGAGATTATTCCACCCGACTGGAGCCGACGGGACGGTTTTCAGATACACCCGCCTTCCGTCCGGTGATTGAAAGCGTCAACAAGCTGGCGGAAGAATTGCAGAACACGGAAATGCTCCGCAGTGATTTCATCAACAATTTTTCCCACGAATTCAAAACACCCATCGTATCGATTTCAGGCTTCACGAAACTGCTCAAGCGCGGCAATCTCACCGAGGAACAGCGGCGGGAATATCTCGATATTATCGAAGAAGAATCCCTGCGTCTGTCCGCTATGGCGACCAATGTGCTGAACATGACGAAAATCGAAAACCAGACAATTCTGACCGACACCACGAAATTCAATGTATCCGAACAGATTCGTTCCGCCATCCTGCTTCTCGATGAAAAGTGGGACAAAAAACACATCGAGCTGTCGGCGGATTTCAATGAATACACGATCACCGGCAACGAAGAAATGCTGAAGCAGGTGTGGATCAATCTCTTGGACAATGCGGTGAAATTCACGCCGGATTTCGGAGAGGTTCGGGTCGATCTTACCGCATCGGACAGGCATCTGACGGTCAGCATTGCCAACACAGGAAGCACCATCCCGCAGGAAAAACTCGACAGAATCTGGAACAAATTCTATCAGGCGGACGAATCCCATGCTTCTGCCGGAAACGGAATCGGGTTGGCTATTGTAAAAAAAGTGATCGAACTCCACGGCGGGACAGTCGGCGTGACCAGTGAAAACGAACTGACCACATTTACGGTGATACTGCCGATGGGTAAATAGAATATTACTGCTCTGTACAGCAATATGTGCGGAGCAGTTTTCCTTTCTCCCGGAAAAGTTCAGTTTCAGTTTGGATTTCTAAGGGATTCTGAACTTCACCCCGGAGAATCCTTTTCTCGCCGTTCTGATTATGCTGGGGCTGTTCCAATTGTAATATTTTCCATAATGGGGATGAGTGTGAATGACATCACATCTCCTGCATTCTGGATTTCCGCGGCGGCAGAAATGATACTGGTATTGACGTCCTTTATTATTTTTATCTGTTTGCGAAAAAAATCCTGGAAAGCCGGAAAAGTTTAGTTTCAGTTTAGATTACAGAGATATACTGTTCTCATCACAGATATCTTTGTATCTTTTTGGGGAGAATACGATATGGCATGGTTCGACAGCTTTCTGTATCTGGTGTTCATCAGCATCATTGCCTTTCCTGTTGGGCGGATGATCCCGAAACACTGGATAAAATACGACTGTTTCCCGTTTACGTCATACGAATGGGAAGATGACGGCAGAATATATAATAAAATCGGCATCCGGAAATGGATGAACAAAGTTCCGGATATGAGCCGGATTATGAAAAAATGCATGAAGCGCAAGGAGCTTCCGAAGGGGTTCGGCGATGATGATCTCCGTTATCTGCTGGATGAAACCTGTATTGCGGAGCTGATCCACAGTCTGCTCTGTGTTGCCGGACTGTATTGTATGAACTATTGGCCGGGGTTGGGCGGTGTCATTTTCGCCGTATTGTATCTTGTCGGAAATCTGCTGTTTGTTTGCATCCAGCGGCACAATCGTCCAAAACTTGTACGGGTATATAAACGAATCTGCAAAGAAAGGAGTGGTATCCATGAAAGTCCTGATCCTCAGCTGCAATACGGGAGAAGGACATAACTCCTGCGCCCGTGCTCTGCGGGATGCGTTCCGGAAACAGAATATAGAATGCGAGATTACTGATACACTGGATTTCATTTCTCCCGTCCTGTCAAAAATGATGGCACAGGGACACCGGTTTGTTTACCGTCATCTGCCATGGCTGTTCAACTGGGGGTATCACTTTGTGGAAACACACCCGTCTTTGTATCAGCCGGGAACACTGGTTGATCGGTTTCTGGCGTCCGGAAGCAGAAAACTGGCGGAATATATCAATGAGAACGGATACGACACCGTAATCTCTGCCCATGTATTTGCCGGTGTTGCCATGAGGGAAGCCGAAGAACATTGCTGTCGGCATATCACCACCGGATTTCTTGCAACCGACTATACCTGCTCTCCCATAGCGGAAGTCGGACAGCAGGATGTATATATGATTCCCGATGAACGTCTGCTGGATGATTTTGCCGCAAAAGGAATTGACGGGAATAAAATCACCGCTGTCGGAATCCCGATCCGGGAAATGTTTGAAAGCAGTCTGCCGAAGGAAACGGCCAAGAGTGCGGAAGGAATTGCAATAAATCATACGCACCTTCTGGTGATGGGCGGCAGTATGGGATGCGGACCGATCCGGGAAATTGTCAACGAAATGGCACAACGTATGGATGATACCATGGAAATGACCGTTGTATGCGGCACCAACAAAAGACTGTACCGGCAGCTGATACGGAAAACAAAGCAGTATCCGCATATCCATATCCGTGGGTATGTGGAAAATATGTCCCGTCTGATGGACTCGGCGGATGTATATCTGACCAAGCCGGGCGGTATCAGCGTCACGGAAGCAAGCATGAAGAAACTGCCGATGGTTCTGATCAACGCAGTAGGCGGATGTGAGGCGTACAACTATCGGTTTTTTATGGATATGGGGACTGCGCTCACCGGATCGGATGCAGCTGAACTTGCAGATGTGTGCATGATTTTGCTCGGTGATGACAACAAGCGTAGTGAGATGCGTGAAAAGTATGATACAGGATCATTCCATACAACGGAAACTGTGCTTGAAACCCTGCGCAGCCATGAACCTACAAATGTAGATATAGTAATGAATATACCTCAGAAGGAGACGGAACTCTTATATGAAGGATAAAATCCAAAAAATCATAATCGGAAGCACCATTGCCGCCGCAGGAATTGCCGGAGCTGCTGCCGTGTCCCATGCCATCACAGAGTACCTGATGCGGGTGGCACTGGATCGTCAGGCACCGAAAAGTATGGTGAAAAGTCAGGAAAAGATGATGGGAGAAAAGCAGAACCGTGAGCTGGTCGAAAAAGTCCGCAGTGCTGCCGCTTCTCTGGAGGAACGGGTCACCGAAACGGTGGAGATTACGGCGGAGGATGGGACACGTCTTGTCGGGCACTGGTGGCCCTGTGAGGAACCGAAACGTGTATTGATTGCCATGCACGGTTGGCGTTCCACATGGTCGCAGGATTTCGGTATGATCGCCGATTTCTGGCATGACAGCGGATGCAGCATTTTGTTTGCCGAACAGCGCGGGCAGGGAAACAGCGGCGGCGACTACATGGGATTCGGGCTGACAGAGCGCTTTGACTGCCGGGACTGGGCAGAGTGGGTGAACGAAAAAACGGATATGCTTCTGCCGGTGTATCTTGGCGGAGTTTCCATGGGAGCATCGACGGTTCTGATGGCATCAGCACTGGAGCTGCCGGAGAACGTCGCGGGAATTGTGGCTGACTGCGGTTTCACCTCGCCGTATGCGATCTGGAAACACGTTGTACAGGACAATTTCCACCTTTCCTACGACGGTATCCGGAGTCTGGCAGCAGATGACCTGTGCAGACGGAAGATCAAAGCAGGCGCAAAATCCTGTACAACAACGGAAGCACTGAAAAACACCCCGATTCCGGTACTCTTCATTCACGGTACGGACGACCACTTTGTACCCATTGAAATGACCTACGAAAACTACAAAGCCTGCGCATCGGAGAAGCATCTGCTGGCCGTTCCGGGAGCAGAACACGCCATGAGCTACATTGTGGACCAGAATGCATACGAATCCGCTGTCCGACAGTTCTGGAATCGGTATGACAAATCCGTAAATCTGCTGTAGTGTACAGCTTCCCTTCATGGAATCCATAAAGAAAATGAATCTGAAACCTGTTATTGATTACCGGCAGTTCCGCTTTCATAAGCTGAACACACCCGAATTCTCTCATCTGAAATGGCTGATCTTCTGGCCGATTTTTGGTATCCTGTTCTGGGTATTTGAACTGTTCCGCCCGGCAGAGGACTGCCATGTCATGTACCATCCCATGGATGATCTGATCCCGTTCTGCGAGATTTTTGTCATCCCGTATATGTTCTGGTTCGTTTATCTGGTGGGAATGTACCTGTACACCCTGTTTTATGACATCGACACCTTCCGGCGGCTGATGAAATTTACGGCGATCACCTACACTGCCACACTGGTGGTTTATCTTATTTATCCCACCTGTCAGGAACTGCGTCCGATTGTGTTTGAGCGTGACAATTTCCTGACCGATTTTATGGCGGGATTCTATCGGTTTGATTCCAACACCAATGTGTGCCCGTCCATTCATGTGATCGGCTCGGTTGCCGTATGTCTTGCCGGACTGCACGCACCGAAGCTGCAAAAGCTCCGCTGGAAGCTGTTCTTCCCGATCACGGCAGTGCTGATCTGCATGGCAACGGTATTTCTGAAGCAGCATTCGATTCTGGATGTCTTGTGGGCACTGCCCATCTGTGCGGCAGCGTATTGGATGGTATGGCACAATAATGCAGGCAGGTGCAAACATAAAAATACGAACGATTACCGACAGCGGAAACGTGAAATCCATCAGGAGTAAAGGATGTGCAGGAGTGAAAAGGAAACGATGGTTTATATCTTTTACGGATATTTTTATCCGTGAGATTGATGATGTGTTCGGTAGAATCGGGAATCGATGTATTTCTTTGCTTACAGCATACCAACCGCTGTACATTGGAAACATCACAGCTCCTTGTCCCCGCCAACCTATTCAATAATACTGCAATCCATAAATAACCCATTCGTATGGTGTATTTATGACCCCATATCTGAATATAAACAAAAAAACGGCGATCCATCGTTATTGATGAACCGCCGTTTTTGGCTTACTGCGAAAGCAGATGGAATCACCGCCGTCCACTGCGATTGCTTTGGCACCCACAATGGTCTGGCCTTCGTAAGTCAGACTGAAGCTGCCGCGGAATTCCATAAGATTGCAGTCCATGAAATCCACAGTGCTGTAAAAACTGTCGTAATCCGCTTCTGTCCCGGAAAGATCGAAACAGCGCACTCCGATTTTGCGGTGATGTGTGGAAGACGCGGGAGTTGCCGCAAATGGCGAGGCAGGAACCCGAACATTGCCATCGCATCATCCAACGATCCGTTGTATTTTTCCAAAAATGCGGTTGTTGATTCCTTGAAAAAGGTATGCTATACTATAATCAGGCAGGGTACCGATGCTGAATTTTCCGAAAGGAGCAACAACAGTGGAAATGAATATCGGAAACAAAATCCGCGAACTGCGCAAGAAGAAGGGGATCACACAGGAACAGCTGGCGTCCGCGCTCGGCATCACTTCGCAGGCGGTCAGCAAGTGGGAGATGAGCACCGGATACCCGGATATCGCCATGCTTCCGGTGATTGCGGGGTATTTCGGCGTGAGCATGGATACGCTGTTCAATTATGATGCGGACAAGCTGGAAGAAAAGATTATGGAGGTGCTGTATCACTCCAGAGTGGATGCACACACATTTGAGGAGACTGAAAAAATCCTTCTCGAAGGTATTGCCGATTATCCAACCGGATATATTCTGAAACGGGAACTTCTGGAAGAGTATGCCGGAGAAATCCGTGCGCATGACAGAACCGATCTTGTGGAAAAAACGCTGGAGCTCGGAAAGCAGATCTGCGAGGAATGCGAGGATTCTTTCATCTGTCTCGGCGTCATGGGAGATATGGCGGGTATCTATATCACAACCGGCAGATATGAGGAAGGAAAAAAGCTGATCGAGTCCATGCCGTATCGGTATCATCTGGACATTTACGACAGAATGCGCTGTACTTCGATGTTTTTGAACGAAGAGGATGGGCTTCACGAAACAAGACAATGGAAACGGTGGGCACATCAGGAGCTTCATCTGGTATGCAGGGCAGAGGGATACAGTTTCTTTGCCGTCGGTGACTATGAAAATGCGCTCTGGTCGTTCGAAGAAGCGGCAGACCTGATCGAGCGGTTCTGGAGAAGACCGATTCCGGACGAATATGCGCTGCTCCAGTCACCGTATGTGCCGCAGGGTCTTTGCGTACTTGCAGCTGCCGGATGTCTGTATCAGCTGGGACGCCTGGAAGAATGCGATGCGGCACTGGATAAGGCATACCATCTGATCCGTGATTATTACAGTGATGACGAATGGGAATGGCGAAAGGAACAACGCATGAAAGAATACCGATGGGTATATCATACAGTACGTCTCGATGAATATAAACCCTGCTTCTGACAGGAATCCGATACCGCACAAACCTCCCGCTCAGGCAGAGGAAGCAGGATGGGAGATCACGCCGCAAGCCTGACCTACGGTGAGGAAGGAATCATGCACACATTCCTCCACGATCTCGGCAGAGTGAAATACGATGTTGTCAACGACGACGAAACGATCGATGCCTTTTACACGTTATCCCGTCTCGAAGGGATTATCCCTGCCATCGAAAGCTCCCATGCCGTTGCCTACGGAATCAAGCTCGCGAAAACGCTGGGCAAAGGCGCCGTGCTGATTAATCTCTCCGGCAGGGGCGACAAGGACATGGATTATATCATCGAAAAATACGGAATCCTATAATTTCTCAGCTTCAATTCCGCTCACGATGCTTCTAGAATTGCCTGCGGGTTTGTGGTATAATGGTACCGACAAAAACCAAGGAGTGCGGTATGATTATTTCAACAAGAGGACGATACGCCCTGCGCGTGATGCTGGAACTTGCGGAAAATGAGAGCGGCGACTATATTGCCATGAAGAAAATTGCGGAAAAACCGGGGATTTCCCTCAAGTATCTGGAACGCATCCTGCCCGTGCTGACGCAGAATCAGATCGTGGAAGGGGTACAGGGCAAGGGCGGCGGATACCGTCTGACACGCAAACCAGAAGAATACAGAATCGGCGAAATTCTACGTCTGACCGAAGGGGATCTCGCGCCCGTGACCTGTCTCGAATGCGATGCGGAAGTATGTCAGAGACGGGACGAATGCCGCACACTTCCCATGTGGACGAAGCTGCACGATATCATCGGAGAATACCTTGACAGCGTGACACTCGCCGATCTTCTGGAAGGGAAGGCTTGAATTATATGATTCAGATAGAAAGATTATTCCTAAGACCCCTTCGCGCGGAAGACTGGCAGTCCATGCAGCGGATCGCCGCCGATTTCCGGAAATCGCAGTACATCCTATATGATATACCGCTTCCAACTGAGGAACAGGAGATCAAAGTGCTGACGGAAATGTTTGCCGGAACCGGTCTGTTCTTTGCGGTTCTCCTTGACGATGCGATGATCGGGTATGTCTGCTTCCATGAGGAAAACGGGGATTA
>JAFUKI010000007.1 GCA_017467815.1 Clostridia bacterium | reverse complement strand
TTATCTGAAGAACCACCGTCCGATCCTGTACAACCGGCTGATCCTGTCGGAGAAGCTGTACTCTCACCTGACGGAGATCGACTTGACAGCAAACAGCCGGATGGAACAGATGATGGACGAGCTGCAGAAAGCGAACGGCTTGACGGAGCAGATGAAAGCACAGAATCCTATGTTGTGGGTAAAGACGATGAACAGCCTGAAATCGCAGGCAGAGGAAGCGATCCTAACGGAACTGATCTACAGTTAAGCGAACCTTTCGGCAGAGGAAATCAACTCAGTCTGTTTGATCTGATCCCTACCGAAGCGGAACAAATTGAATCCATTGACAAAGCGGAGAGCGAATCCAAAACGCCCTTCGCTTTTTCCTTTTCTCAGGAGGAAATCGACACCGTTCTGCGGTTCGGCAGTAATACGGACGATCATCGGAAACGCATTGCTGCGGAATTCATGAAGCAGAAATCTCTTGATGAAAATGCGGATTTTCTGCGGCGTATCTATCACGGCGGGAACGGTTTCATCATAGAAAACCGGAATATCTGTGCATGGTATGCGGAGGATGGTATCCATCTTGCACAGGGACGGTCTGCGAAGTATGTTCATTCTGCCAAAGTATTGGATTGGGAGGAAGCAGCCGAACGTGTGGGTCAGATGCTGGACTCTGGAACCTTTGCAACGAATGTGGAACTTGCGGAAGCGGTATCCCATACCCAGCATCTTCTTTCCATTGATATATGGAATCTGCACTCCTATTTTTCGGATGAAGCACGCGGTAAATACTACAGTAACGCCATGTTTGACGGAACCCACCCGGATTCTGTAGACCGGATTACTGAAATGCTTGCTGACCCCTTTATGCGGGACGTGATTGCAGAGGAAACCGAAAGACTGGCAAGAGACTACGCACAGAACCGTGATCTGCTGAATTATCACCATGCACCGCCTGCAGGTCTGGCAACAAAACTCCGTGAACTGGCGGACATGACCTACGAATATACCACCGATACGGCAGAACTTCCGGAAATGAGGCAGTTTATAACCGAAGATGAGATCAACGAATCCTTCATCCGTCATGGAAGCGGTATTCATAACGGAAAGCACCGGATTTACGAATATCTGACCGGAAACAAGACAGACAAAGAGAAGATTGAATTTCTGAAAAACGAATACGGTACCGGCGGACATAGCCACGCACTCTCCGGTGCTACGCACAGTGGAGAAGACCATGACAGCAGAGGTATCCGGCTGAAGAAACCTGACTGCGCCGATGTGGAAATGTCGTGGTCGAATGTGCTGAAACGACTGAATGAGCTGATTCAGAAAGACCGGTATCTGTCGCTGGATGAAAAGAACGCCAGAAAAGCCCACTTTGATGCGGAAAAGGTGTATTCCCCCATCAAAGCGGAACACCCCGATGATATTGTTATGTATCAGTTTGGTACTGCATTTGAGATGTACGGCGAGGATGCGAAAAAAGCCGGTGATCTTCTGAACCGGTATGTGTTCGAGCGTAACCTGCCCGGTATCGGTGGGGTGGATATGTGCAATGTTGATACCAAACGTCTGAATGAATCTGTGAAAAAACTGCGGGAACGATACGATGTAACCGTTATTTCTCTGGTAAATAATGAATGGAAAACGGAAAGCTACTCTAAAAATCCGCTTGAACGCTCGGAACAGGAGATTTATGACCAATACTACCCACAAATCCGGGACTTTGTTCTGGAGGATGTATCATATCAGAATGCCTGTAAAAACGCAGATCGGGATAACGCCCTGCTGGAAGGTGAATCGGCGGTCAGACGGGCAGCGGCTGAGATACAGGATACCGTTTTCATGCGGATGTACTACGATGTTCCGGACTTCCACGACCGGATACACCGGGAGATTCTGGAGGAAACCTACCCCATACTGACACAGAACGCACAGGAACAGCGGATAGATGCCATGCTCGCCTTTGCGGAACAGGCGGCAAAAGAAAGTGCCTGCGCAGATGCAAAAGCAGAATTGACAACGGAACAGCAGACCATCGTAGAAGCCTTTGAAACCGCAGATATGCGCTTTTTGCCGACTACCGAAGGTGAAGTCCGGTTTAAGGATAAAAACGGAAATCCCATAACATACACTTCATGGAACGATGCCTACGGCACCATCGACGGCGCGGAATTTTCCGAAACACCCGGACTGCGTGAAGAAATCCAAAGCATTCTGCATCCGGACGGTATTCCCGGATGGACTGAAGAAACGATTCCTTATTCTGTAGGCGATACGGTATATCTGGAAGACGGTACGCCGTTTGTGATTGAATACATCGGAAAACACGATATCCAGCTTCGTGATCCATCCCTTGGTTATCCGATTTACCGCGCGGAAAGTCACGGAAGTTTTCAGAAACTCATGGAACAGTTTCCGCAGCCTGAGAAAGAAGCCCCTCCGAAGCCGGAACAGCCGGAGTTCACAATAAAAACGGTTGCAGTCTATCCTGCCGAAGAAAACCGGATGCCGTTTGATGTGGTTATCCAGACTATCGGCACAAATGGACCCAAGGAAATCCCTCCTGAAAACTTCCGGATCACGGATGATGAACTCGGTACAGGCGGCGCAAAGGCAAAGTTCCGGATGAACATGGATGCCATAAATACCCTTAAGCAGATCGAATCCGAAAACCGTCATGCCACACCGGAGGAACAGGAGATTCTTTCAAAATACGTCGGCTGGGGCGGTCTTGCGGATGCGTTCGATGATTCCAAGGAAAACTGGCAGAAGGAGTTTCTGGAACTGTATGATACGCTCGAACCGGCGGAATACACCGCCGCACGTTCGTCCACTCTGAACGCCCATTACACTTCTCCCACTGTAATCAAGGCAATCTATGAAGCTGTCGGCAACATGGGATTCCAGACCGGCAACATATTGGAACCGGCGATGGGCGTCGGGAATTTCTTCGGACTTCTGCCGGAGGAAATGTCCGGCTCCAAGCTGTACGGCGTGGAACTGGACAGTATTACCGGACGTATCGCAAAACAGCTCTATCCGAACGCTGACATTACCGTAGCCGGATTTGAAACTACCGACCGCCGGGATTTCTTCGACCTCGCTGTGGGCAACGTCCCTTTTGGCAATTACAAAGTCAATGACCGGGCTTACAACAAGCTCGGTTTTTCCATTCATGACTACTTTTTCGCAAAAACACTCGATCAGGTACGCCCGGGTGGTGTGATTGCGTTTGTGACCTCCCGCTATACAATGGATAAGCAGTCCCCAGAAGTCCGTAAGTATATCGCAGAACGTGCTGACTTGCTCGGTGCTATCCGTCTGCCGAACAATGCTTTCAAGACAAATGCGGGAACAGAGGTTACAACGGACATCCTGTTCCTGCAGAAACGTGACCGTCCGCAGGTGATCGAACCAGATTGGGTACATCTCGGTCAGACACCGGACGGGATCACCGTCAACAGCTATTTCGTCGAACACCCCGAAATGGTTCTCGGTACACTGAAACTGGACGATATGATGTACGGCGATAAGAAGGAGGTAACGTGCGAACCTCTGCCGGATACCAGCCTTGCAGATTTATTAAAGGAAGCTGTCAAGCACATTAAAGGTACATATCAAGAAGCGGAACTGCCTGACCTCGGTGAAAATGAAACCATATCAAAGACACTCCCTGCCGACCCGAATGTGAAGAATTACAGCTATACCGTTGTTAATGGAGAGGTATATTACCGTGAAAACTCCATCATGGTACAGCCGAACTTGAACGTCACCGCGAAAGAGCGTGTGAAAGGTATGGTGGAACTGCGGGACTGTGTGCATGATCTGATTGATAAGCAGCTTACCGGCGCACCGGACGGTGAAATACATCAGATTCAGCATCATCTGAATACGCTGTACGACAATTTCACGCTGGAATATGGTCTTATCAACAATCGTACCAACCGACTGGCATTTTCAGATGATTCGGCATACTATCTGTTATGCTCGCTGGAAATCCTCGATGATGAACATAATCTTGAACGGAAAGCGGATATCTTCACGAAACGAACCATCATGCCCAAAACTGTAGTCACTTCCGTGGATACCGCCGCGGAAGCACTGGCTGTATCTATTGCAGAAAAAGCAAAGGTTGATATGGAGTATATGTCCGCGCTCTCCGGGAAAACGCCGGATGAAATCGCGGAAGATCTTCGTGGTGTAATCTTCCGTCTGCCGGAATCTCCGGATACCTTTGTGTCAGCGGACGAATACCTCTCCGGGAATGTGCGGGAGAAATTACAGACAGCAGAAGCAGCGGCGCAGAAGGACACACGGTTTTCCGTAAATGTGGAAGCCCTGACTGCCGCACAGCCGCAGAAGCTGGAAGCTCATGAAATCGAAGTCCGTCTCGGTGCCACATGGATTGATAAGGAATATATCCAGCAATTCATGTATGAGCTGCTGAACCCTCCTTACCGCAGCCGGGACATGATTAAGATAAACTATTCACCGCAGACTGCAGAATGGAATATCTCCGGGAAAAGTGTAGACAGCGGCAATATCAATTCCTATCATGTATACGGTACGAAGGAAGCCAGTGCATACAGGATTCTGGAAGATACCCTGAATCTCCGGGATGTGCGTGTTTACGGAATCAAATATGTGGACGGGAAAGAAAAGCGTGTTCTGAATGTGAAGGAAACCACCCTTGCCCAGCAGAAACAGCAGCTTATCAAGGATGCTTTCCGGGACTGGCTGTGGAAAGATCAGGATCGCCGTCATGCGCTGGTGGATCGGTACAATGAACTTTTCAACAGCTCCCGTCCCAGAGAATATGATGGTTCACATATTACCTTTAACGGTATGACCCCCGAAATCACTCTCCGGGAGCATCAGAAAAACGCCGTCGCACATATCCTGTATGGCGGTAACACGCTCCTTGCTCACGAAGTCGGGGCAGGCAAAACCTTTGAAATGGTGGCGGCTGCAATGGAGAGTAAGCGGCTGGGACTGTGCAGCAAACCTATTTTCACAGTACCAAACCATCTGACCGGACAGTGGGCAAGTGAATTTTTACGGCTGTATCCGGCTGCGAACATTCTTGTCACCACCAAAAAGGATTTTGAACCGGCGAACCGGAAGAAATTCTGTGCCAGAATTGCCACCGGAGACTATGATGCGGTCATTATCGGACACAGCCAGTTTGAGAAAATCCCCATGTCTGTGGAACGTCAGGAAAAACTGCTGAACGATCAGATTGATGAAATCACCATGGGAATTGCCGACCTGAAAGCCAGTGAAGCAGAGCATTTTACCATCAAGCAGATGGAGCGTACTAAGAAAAGTCTGGAAGTCCGTCTGAAGAAATTACAGGACGATACCCGCAAGGATGATGTGATTACCTTTGAACAGCTTGGTGTGGACAGGCTGTATGTAGACGAAGCGCATAACTACAAAAATTGCTTCATCCACACAAAAATGCGGAATGTTGCAGGGTTATCCACCACCGATTCACAGAAATCTTCGGATATGCTGATGAAATGCCGGTATATGGACGAAATCACCGGAAACCGCGGGATTGTATTTGCCACCGGAACACCGGTTTCCAACTCCATGACAGAACTTTTCACCATGATGCGCTACCTGCAGCATGATACGCTGGTGAAAAAGGGACTCTCCCACTTCGACGCATGGGCATCCACCTTCGGAGAAACTACCACCGCCATTGAACTGGCACCGGAAGGAACCGGCTACCGTGCAAGAACCCGTTTTGCAAAATTCTTCAACCTGCCTGAACTCATGGCACTGTTCAAGGAAGCAGCGGATATCAAGACAGCCGATCAGCTCAATCTTCCACGTCCGGAAGCGATATTCCACAATGTTGTGGCTCAGCCCAGCACATTTCAGAAAGCAATGGTACAAGAACTTTCGGAACGTGCATCGAAGGTACATAAAGGCACGGTAGAACCAACTGTGGACAATATGCTCCGCATAACAACAGACGGACGAAAGCTCGGTCTGGATCAGCGTATTGTCAATCCCAATCTGCCGGACGATCCTGTCAGCAAGGTGAATCAGTGCGTGGATAATATCTTCACGATCTGGCAGGACAACATGTCAGAAAAACTGACCCAGCTTGTGTTTTGTGACCTCTCCACACCGACAGGAACCATTCACATGGAGGTAAATGACGGTGTGGCGGAAATGAGCAGTTTCCAGAATGTATATGAGGACATCCGCCAGAAACTGATAAACCGAGGAATCCCGGCGGAGGAAATCGCCTTTATCCATGAAGCCAATACCGAAGTAAAAAAAGAGAATCTGTTTGCAAAAGTACGAAGCGGACAGGTGCGTGTTCTGATGGGAAGCACCCAGAAAATGGGAGCCGGGACCAATGTACAGGACAAATTGATTGCTCTCCACGATCTCGATTGTCCGTGGCGGCCAGGCGATCTCCAGCAGCGCGCCGGACGTATCATTCGTCAGGGAAACCAGAACCCGGAAGTCCATATCTACCGTTATGTCACAGAAGCCACTTTCGACGCCTATTCGTGGCAGACCGTGGAAACAAAACAGCGTTTCATTTCTCAGATTATGACATCGAAATCCCCTGTCCGTTCCTGCGAAGATGTGGATGAAACCGCACTGTCCTATGCAGAAGTCAAGGCATTGTGTGCCGGAGACCCCCGCATCAAGGAAAAGATGGACTTGGATGTGGATGTAGCAAAACTGAAAATGTTGAAAGCCGACCACCAGAGCAAACAGCACTGGTTTGAGGATAATGTGAATATCCGGTATCCGATGAAAATCGAAAAACTGACTGCTGACATAGCGAAACTGGAAAATGACCAAAAAACCGCAGAAGCCCATCCGCATCCGGAAGACGGTTTCGCCGGAATGGAAATCGGCGGCGTACTGTACACCGAAAAGGAAGCTGCAGGAAACGCTCTGTTGGAATCCTTCCGTACCATACAGGACAATGCGGCTTTGCCCATCGGCAGTTACCGTGGATTCCCGATGGCAATTTCGATAGAATTCTTCGGAGAAAACCGGTATTTGAATCTGAAAGGGGAGATGCCGCATCGGGTGGAACTCGGTAAAAATGCTTTGGGAAATCTGATCCGCACAGATAATGTTCTGAACAATATCCCGGCACGGATTCAGGCGGCACAGGAAGAAATACAGGCGACACTGGAACAGATTGAAAAAGAAAAAACGGAGATGGTCAAGCCATTCCCGCAAGAAGAAGAATTACAGCAGAAAAGTGCCCGTCTTGTGGAGCTGAACAGTGAGCTGGATATGGAGAAAGATATGCAGGAGGAACAGGTAAACACAGCAGAGGAAACTCCGGAAGTACCTGCGAAAACAGAACCTCCAAAGAAACCCTCCATACTGGCACGTTTACATTCCCAACCGCCACAGGCACCGGAAAATAATATTCCAAGTAAAAAATTGCATAAGCAGGAGGTATTGTTATGATGGAAAATGAAAAGATTACCGTAATCGCCGTAGAACCGGGTAAGAAACCTTATATTACAGAGATTCCGCACACTCTGGAATCTCTTCAGAAAGAAGTGGGTGGAGACATACAGGCTGTTTATCCTTATGATGACCCGATTGCCATTATTGCCGCAGAATCCGGTAAGCTGATGGGAATGCCGTTCAACCGCGCTCTGCGGGATGAGGATGGGCAAATCTATGATGTTCTTGTGGGAAAATTCCTGATTGTCGGACTGGGTGAGGATAAATTCACTTCCATCCCGGATGAACTGATCCCGAAGTACACGCAGATATTTGAAACACCGGAACAGCTTGTGAAAATCGGGGCGAAGAATCATATACTCCCCGCCATGGACACAACACCGCTGTATACCCACACCGGCATGATCGCCAGAATGTATGACGAACTGCCGCAGTACCGGGAATCTCTGCGGGCAAATATCGCCTGTAAGGAAGCCATTGAAAAAGCCATCAATGACAACTACCATGACTGGCGACTGGATACACAGACAGCGGAAAAGCTGGTGGCAGCACAGTTTCCTGTGGATCGAATCCGGTATGTCCTTGCAGCTACAGTACAGCAGAAAAGCTGGGACGGACGGATTTCCGACGCTAACAAGGCATGGGCGGATACGGTTCCCGTTGCTGATGAAGAAAACCGATTGCGGTATGTGGTGGATCAGTGTCACTCCGGACTGACCAATCTGTTTGTCAGCCGGTTCCGTGAAGAAACGGAAAAGAAACCGTCCCTCATGGAGAAGTTGGCGGAACCGACACCGAAAAAGCCATCTGAACCCAAAAAGCCGAAGTCCAAAGGTCAGGAACTGTGACATGGCAAACCGCAAACGAAACATCATGGTACGATTCCGGGTGACGCCGGAGGAAAAATCCATGATCGAAGAAAAAATGACGCAGGTGGGTACTTCCAACATGGAAGCCTACCTGCGGAAAATGTCCATTGACGGATACATATTGAAGCTGGATTTACCGGAACTGAAAGAAATGATCACTCTCCTGCGTCGTTCCAGCAACAATCTGAATCAGATCGCAAAGAGAACAAACCAAACGGGGCGATTATACGGTGAGGATATGGATGATATACTCCAGAATCAGGAACGCTTGTGGCAGACGGCAAACGAGATACTTGCCAGACTTTCGGCTTTGTGAAAATGGGATTTGACATCCTTGCGGGACACCTGAAATGATGGTATGCTGTATTCAGAAAAGATTGGAGGTATCGTTTATGCTGAAGTTTATCGTAATGCTGCCGTTTCGTATTCTGTTCCTGCCGGTTCTGCTGTTTTTGAAGATCATATTCTGGCTCTGCTCCGGACTGCTCTGTATGGCGGAGTGGATATTCGGACTTGCCAGCGGAATTCTGCTTGTGTTGTCCATTCTCGGCATGATATGGGTATCGGTGCCACAGGGGATCGTGATGCTGGGAATCGCATTTCTCATAAGTCCCTACTCTGGAAGGACATGAATACCTCTGCTGGTCACTCTCGCCGGAGGATAGCTGTATTCTGGAATATACCCCCGGTACCATTTCGGAAGAAGACCTTTGGCTCATGGCAGAGAGCGTACAGTAATCTAACTCACAGGAGAAAAAGATATGTTTCTATTCAAAAACGGCAAGTTCCACATCGAAGGTCTGTCCTTCACCATCCCTGAAGGATTTACTCTTGATACCATCGACACAGCAGAAGAATATCAGGGCGGCATGAAGATGGTTTCTCCGGACAGAAACATCATCATCACGGTACTTCCGATTTTCTGTTCCGAAGGAAGTATCGGAATCGAACTGGATGCAGAAGGACATTTTCATGATAAGCTGGTAAATCTTTCAGACACCTTTGAAACAATCATCCCCGCTGCACCGCTCAAAAGAAAGAATCTGACCGGATACTGCGCTGCCTATCAAACTGAGGGACATAGTTATTATCCGGGAAAGCAGTATTACGAAGAACTGTATGACATTTCGCTTACACCAAATACACTGAACTTCATCGAAATTTCAGTGGAAACAACAACGGATTACACCATTCAGAAAGCACTGGAGAATCCGGATGTGATCCGGTTCTTCGCTGGCCTTGACGAAGAGTAAAAAATGAACAGGCGGATACCACGCTCATGTGTATCCGTCTGTTTTTTTGTAAGGAGGATACCTATCGCTACAACACGAATCATCACCATGCACCATCAAAAAGGAAAGTCTATCCTGCAATGCCTCGGCGAACGGATCGATTATTCAAAAAACAAAGAGAAAACCGCACAGGAACAATACATCTCCGCATACGAATGCGATGCAAAAACAGCGGCAGCGGAGTTTGCTTTAGCGAAACGGGAGTACGGTATCCTTTCCGGCAGAGAGCAGAAAAGCAATGTGATCGCTTACCAAATTCGCCAGTCATTCAAGCCGGGAGAAGTCACGCCAGAGGAAGCAAATCAAATCGGTTACGAACTTGCCATGCGTTTTCTGAAAGGCAAACACGCCTTTATTGTCTGTACCCATGTGGACAAAAAACATCTGCATAACCATGTGATTTTTAATTCCACCACACTGGACTGTACCTGGAAATTCAAAGACTTCCTCGGTTCCGGCAGAGCTGTTGGGCGGCTCAGTGATATTATCTGTCTGGAACACGGCCTGTCGATCATAAAGAATCCGAAACGATACTCGCACAGCACCTACGATAAGTGGCTGGGGGATAAGAAGAAACCTTCTCACAGAGAACTGTTGCGTGGAGCGATTGACGATATTCTGGCAAAACAACCGGGCGGGTTCGATGCCTTTCTGCAGATGCTGAACGAGATCGGATATACCACTGTTCGCCGTGGGAAGAATATTTCGTTCCGGCATCCGGACTGCAAGAGTTCCATCCGCATGAACTCTCTCGGTGGAGGTTATACCGAAGCGGACATCCGTGCTGCCCTTGCAGGTGAACGTCAGCATACACCGAAGAAAAAACGTAATCCGCTGGAACCACAGAGGGATTCTCTGCTCATTGACATTCAACGGAAAATGGACGAGGGCAAAGGCACCGGTTATGTCAACTGGGCGAAGAAATTCAACATCAAGCAGATGGCACAGACGGTGAATTATCTACGGGAACATGGATTGATGGATTACGATGTGCTGAAACAAAAAGCCGCCGATGCTACAGGACGATACAACCGGTTGTCCGATAAAATCAAGGCAGCGGAAAAGCGTATGGCGGAAATTGCCGTGCTGAAAACGCAAATTATCAACTATTCTAAAACCCGTGATGTGTACGCCGCATACCGCAAATCCGGGTATTCCAAGAAGTTTCTTGCCGAGCATGAAAGTGATATTCTGCTCCACAAAGCGGCGAAAAAAGCCTTTGATGAATCAGGCATGACCAAGCTGCCCACGGTGAAATCCCTGCAGGCGGAGTACGCCGATCTGCTGGCGAAAAAGAAAGCGGCATACACGGAATACCGGACTGCCCGTGAGGAAATGAAGGAACTTCTGCTTCACAAATCGAACATAGACCGGATGCTGGAAAAGGAGGACGTGACGCATGACGAACAGAAGAAAAGGCATGAACGAAAGTAACGATCATGCTCAAAAACTCCACAGGAGTGCAGCCATTGCGAAGCAATGTTCAAAGGGGTTTCAGGGGATGCTTCCCCGGACAAGTTTTGACTATGGAGCGCCATAGTCCCTGCTTGCAAAAATAATCGTCAATGGTTGATTAAGTCCGTAATCGAACACTTAATATAATCAACAATGCACTTCAAAACACGCCGAAAAGCTGAGAAAAACAGCGATCCGGCGTGTTTTTGTATAGATTGCATTGTTGATTACGATACTGCTGATCCAATCAAAATCAGAAATATCTCTCTATCCCAAATCAAGCCATTGTTGATTACAATAATTGATTTTTCCTGTATAATGAACCTGGCAGATTTATCTGACTATCAAAAAACAGGAGAACAATATGCAGACTGAAAAACTGACATACGGTGACATAGTTACAAAAACTGTGGAAGCCTTGTTGGGAGCAGGACTGAAAGGAAGATCGATCCAGAATAGTTACTGTAAATATTACGATATGCTCGGCAAATATCTCGATGCCCGTGGAATACGCCACTATGACATTGGGGCTATCGGAGAATTTCTGCAGCGTAACGAAGAAAGATACCGAAAAAAAGAAATCAATAAACGCAACTATTGTGCTATGAAACGTGCAATCAGAGTCCTTATCGAATATGTCGAAGACCTGCTAATAAAAGTCAATAGGGAAAACGAAAAAAGTTGAAATTGTTTTTCAGCGAATTGTAAACAACACAACAAGACCACCGTGAAGTAAAAATTTTCACGCTGGTCAGGAGTTTCGCAGCATTGCGATGCTGCGTTCCACTGCTCCGAACAGACCGTAAACGGTCAGTCCGAAACAGCGGCTGATTCGATACAGGTTTTCACTCTGGCATAATAGATTCTGAGAAACTTGTTGGCGGCAGCAATCATGTACACTTTGTATGGCTTGCCTTCCGCACGTTTTCGGTCAAGGAACTGGTAAACAGGTTCATCAGGCGGACTGTTCTGAAGAATAACAGCCATGATCTGAAACAGCGTCTTACGGAGGCTGGCAGAACCACGCTTTGAGATGCTTCGGGAGGAAACATCTACCTTGCCGGACTGATTCGGAGGAGCATCGATGCCCGCATACCCAACCAGAGCTTTCTTGGAAGTATAGCGGCGAATATCTCCGATCTCAGCCATAAGCTGACAACCGAGAACGGGACCGCAGCCGTACATCTGCATAACGGTATCGTACTCCGGCAGAAGGGATGCCAACCGTTCCATTTCCTTACGGAATGCTGCCAGTATTTCGGTAACGGTGTTCAGTTGCGTAATCGCCTGAATGATCAGAAATTTGACGGTTTCATCTTAGGGCAGGTCAGAAACACTTGCTCTTGCCTTGGCGTGGATTTCGGATGCTTTGGCTTCACGGTATTGATAACCGTGTTTATGACACCATGCTTCGTATTTCTTCTTGAAAGCATTCTCAGAAATCCCGCTGACACACTCTCTGTGCCAGAAATACAGAGCAAAATCCACCCATTTCTCATGTCCGTCCTCTTTACGGGCTGGCGATGAGAACAGGGTATTCACTCCCGGAAAGGTCTGATCGAGAAGGGAGATCAGGTTGTTCTTCATCATGGTCTTGATCTTGCTGTACTGTATGTATTGCCGATTGTTGATTTTCAGCTCCTGCCGGACGGTGTCTTCCGGCGTGTACTTGGGAAGATCCAGCCAGTGAGAAAGTCCCCATGATGCATTCTTGACAGCATCTTTTTCATCGGTTTTGCCTTTTCTGACTTTCGTGTTTTCGTTGTAGTCATGAATGAGGATGGCATTGACTACGGAAACAAACAGTCCGGCATCGTGGAGATACCGTGCAATCGGTTCATAGTAGTGACCTGTGTACTCCATGATGACCTTTGTCTCACCGGAAAGGCTTTTCAGAAACCCTGCCAGTTCTCTGAGTTCACTTTCGGTGTGGCGGACTTCATAAGGTTCAGCTACCACAACGCCAAGCGGCTGTATGACAGTGATCATACTTTTGTCTTTGGATACGTCGATTCCTACTGCGTTCATAAAGATAACTCCTGCATTTTGTTTTTGCGATGGGTTTCCATCCGTTCTCTCATTGCTTATTCAATCTGTTTGATGACGCGAGCGTTGTGGAAGCTCTACCTGCTGAAATCGAACGCTGCAACAGAAGGATGGCTGACAGTCTTTCTAACGGACATGGTTAGCCCAAGGAGATGTGCGTCAGTCCATT